>NZ_AXCA01000168.1:0-53759 GCF_000475415.1 Halomonas sp. PBN3
TTTGCCGGGGGATACTTACTGTCAGGAGATCCGGCATGACGCCTCTGAGCGCAGCAGAATCAGATTTATGATACATAGGCGGTAAGAAGAAGATGACATAACGGCACCGCCTCGGCCGACGCGACGCGTCAGGCTTCGCCGACGTCTGCAAGGGAATCTCATGAAACGCAAGCTGACACTCGCCATGCTGCTCTCGCTCTCCGCCGCAAGTCCCATGGCGCTCGGCCTGGGGCTGGGGGAGACGGACGTGCGCTCCACCCTCAATGCGCCGCTGCGTGCCACGATTCCCCTGACCGACGCCGGCGGCATCCAGCCCGGCCTGCTCAACGTCACGGTGGCGGACGAACGGGCCTATGCCGCCGTCGGCCTGGCGCGCACCCCCTTGGCCGCCAGCGTGCGGGCCGAGGTCGCCCGGCGCCGCGGCGGCCTGGTGGTGGACCTCACCACCGAACGGCCGGTGCGCGAGCCCTGGCTCGACCTGCTGCTGCGCTTCGACTGGCCCACCGGGCAGCAGGTACGCGAGGTGACCCTGCTGCTCGACCCGCCCAACTACGACGAGATGCCGGCGCTGGTGGCGCCCTCCCGCCAGGTGGCGGCGCCTGCCGCCACCGCGACCCGGGAGGCGCGTCCGGCCCCCGCGCCCCCTGCGCCCGCGCCGGGTGGTGCGTCGTCCGCCGGCGAACCCGCCTGGGTGCGCAGCGGCGATACCCTCTGGGCGGTGGCCGGCCGCCTGCGGCCGGACAGCGGCATCAGCATGAGCCAGATGATGGTGGCGCTGGTGGCGGCCAACCCCGAGGCCTTCCCCTCGGGCAACATCAACGCCATGCGCGCCGGTTTCACCCTGGCGGTGCCCGATCGCGAGCGCATCGCCGCGCGCTCCCAGGCCGAGGTCGACCGTATCGTCACTGCCATGAACCAGGCCTGGGCCAACCGGGGTGGCGGTGCCCCCGCGCGGGTACCGCTGGGGGGCGAAGAGGCGGCCGCGACCGCGGTGGCGAGCGCCCAGCAGGCGCCGACCGACACTGCTCCTTCCCAGGCGGCCGCGCCGGACGCCGAGCCAACATCGGTCACCGACGCCGAGCCGGCCACGGCGAACGAATCTGGCGAGACTGGGGCCGACGCCGAGGGCCCCGAGCCGCGCCTCACCCTGCTGACCGACGCCGAGCTGGCGGCGGAGCAGACCCGGTCGTCGGCCGGGGCGGGGGAGGGCGACGCCGGGGCAGGCGATGCCGAGACTGCCGCCGAGTCGGAGGCGACCGGGACGCTCGCCGCCGAGGGGAATGCGGGGGAGGCCAGGGTCGAGGTCGACCCCGAGCTTCTCGCGGCGCTGTTCGGCGATGGCGAGCTCACCGAGGACCAGCGCCTGCTGCGTCTCGAGAGCCGCTGGCAGCAGAGCCAGGCGGAGCTCGAGGCGGTGCAGGCCGAGCGCGACGAGCTGCGCGACCAGCTCGGCGACATGCGCCAGGAGCTCGACGCCCTGCGCGACCAGCTGGCCCGGCTCGGTGCCAGCGCCGGCGGTGCCGAGGGTCCCGGGGCCGGTGGCCTCGCCGCGCCCGCCGAGGAGGGCCAGGAGCCCCCCTGGTGGAGGGCCTTCTTCCCGGGGCAGGTGGACCGCAACCTGATGCTGGGCGGCGCCGGCCTCGCCGCGCTGCTGGCGCTGTGGCTGGCGGTACGCCGGCGCCGGGGTCGCGAGGCGCGCGAGGAGGCCTCGGCCGGTCAGGTGCGGGTGGCCACGCCCGGGGCCGCCGCGCCGGGTGCCGCCGCGGCTCCCGGGGAACCTGTCGAGCAGGCGCCTGCCGAGCGCTCGGTACGCGCCAGCCTGCCCCAGGCGGAGGCGATCAACGAGGCCGACATCTTCATCGCCTACGGCCGCTATGACCAGGCCCGCGAGCTGCTCGACGCGAGCCTGGCCCGCGAGCCGGAGCGCGACGACCTGCGCCTCAAGCTGCTGGGGGTCCACCTCGAGCAGGGCAGTCGCGAGGCCGCCGAACGCGAGCTGGCGCGGTTGCGCGAGGGAGGCAACCCGGCGGTGATCGAGGAGGCCGAGGGCCTGATGGCACGCCATGGGCTCGCCCCGGAGGCGTCCGGCCAGGCCGCTGCCGAGCCACGCGGGGAACGCGCCCACTTCGTGGAGGCCGTCGCCCTGCCACCGTGGCGCTTCGACGAGACCGGCGAGGCGCATCCCGAGGAGGATGCCCAGAGGGAGGCCGAGGTTGCGGACGAGACCGCCTCCGAGGATGCCGTACCCGACGATGCCGCCTCCACTCGGCGGCCGGACGAGGCCGCCACGGCCGACGGCGACCCTGGCGTGACGCCGTCGGCAGGGCAGGGCATGACGGCCGTCGGGGAGGTTGGCACCCCCGACGAGGCACATGCCGCCGAGCCGGAGGAGGCGCTTCCCGAGGTGCCCACGCGCCGCGGCGACGATGGCCGCGAGGTGATCGACTACTGCCCGCCCAGCCTCGACACCGCCGCGGCCCCGCGGGAGGAGACGCCGATGCAGCCCAGCGTCGACTTCACCCCGCAGGGGCTGGGGCTGGCCGAGAAGGGGGACGGCTTCGATACCGACGAGAGCCTGCCACGGCTCGATGCCGAGCCCGATGGGGACGATCAGGGCGGCGAGCAGGGCGCTGCGGCCGCCGACAGGCCGTTGCCCGAGGCCTGGGAGGTCGAGGAGGTTTCCTTCCCGCCCCTGGAGCCGGATAATGGCGGTTTGTCCGCCGCGACCCCGTCCGACCGCCTGGCCGAGGCCCACCGGCTGGTCGAGGCTGGCGAGGCCGGGCGCGCCCGGGAGCTGCTCGATGAGCTCGCCCGCAGCGACGACCCGGCCATCCGCGACGAGGCGCTGGCGCTGCGCAGACGACTGGAACCCTGATCCCTTCATGACCCTGTTTCACCCCCTCGATGACAGGACCCCCCTGGCCGGACGCCTGGCCATGGCGGTCGAGTACGACGGCAGCGGCTACTGCGGCTGGCAACGCCTCAAGCACGCCGCCTCGGTGCAGGGCGCCCTGGAGGCGGCCCTCGCCCGGGTGGCAAGCGCCTCGGTGACGGTGCACGCCAGCGGGCGCACCGATTCCGGTGTGCATGCCACCCGCCAGATCATCCACTTCGACGCCCCGGCGCCGCGCTCCGAGAAGGCCTGGGTGTTCGGGGTCAACGCCAACCTGCCGCGGGACATTGCCGTGCGTTGGGTCACCGAGGTGCCCGACGACTTCCACGCCCGTTTCAAGGCCCTGGCGCGGCGCTACCGCTACGTGCTGCTCAACCAGCCCAGCCGCCCGGTGCTGGAGCGCGCCAACGTGACCTGGTGCCGCGACCCGCTGGACGCCGACGCCATGCATCGCGCCGCCCAGGCGCTGGTGGGCGAGCACGACTTCTCGAGCTTCCGCGCCGCGGGCTGCCAGTCGAAGACCCCCTGGCGGCACCTGCACTTCATCGAGGTGCATCGCCACGGCCCGCTGGTGGTGATCGACGTCCAGGGCAATGCCTTCCTGCACCATATGATCCGCAACATCGCCGGTGCCCTGGTCACGGTCGGCCGTGGCGAGGCCGGCGACGACTACCTGGCCGAGCTGATGGCGCTTCGGGATCGCACCCGCGCCGACGTCACCGCGCCGGCCTGCGGCCTGCACTTCGTCGACTCCCTCTACGACGAGGCCTGGGGCCTGCCCGCCGAGCCGCTGGGACCCAACCTGCTCGCCTTCCTTGGCGAGTGGACCGGGGAGCGCCCGCTGCCGGACTGCCCCTGGGTCGCGTTCCGCCGCGGCCGGCCGGTGGCGGCGGAAGGGGAGGCCACATGAGGCGCACCCGCGTGAAGTTCTGCGGCCTGACCCGCCCCGAGGACGTGGATGCCGCGGTGGCCGCCGGCGCCGACGCCCTGGGCTTCGTGCTGTGGCCCGGCAGCCGCCGCGCCGTGGACGAGGCCCGGCTGGCCGCGCTGGCCGAACGCGTGCCGGCCTTCGTGACCCGGGTGGGGCTCTTCGTCGACCAGGACCCGGCGCTGATCGAGCGCTGTGCCGCGCACCTCGACCTGCTGCAGTTCCACGGCGACGAGGCGCCGGCCGAGTGTGCCCGCTTCGAGCGTGCCTGGATCAAGGCGCTGCGCATGCGCGACGGCCTCGACCTGCCGGCGGCCGTCGATGCCTATGCCGGCGCCCGGGCGCTGCTGCTCGATGCCTACCGACCGGGGGTGCCGGGGGGCACCGGGGCCACCTTCGACTGGTCGCGAATCCCCGCAAGCCTGGCAAAACCTGTTATCCTCGCCGGCGGCCTGAGCGCGGCCAATGCCGCCGACGCCATCGCCGCCGTGGCGCCCTTCGCGCTGGATGTCTCCGGTGGCATCGAGGCGGCCCCCGGCGTCAAGGATGCCGAGCGCATGGCGGCCTTCATGGCCGCGGTGCACGAGGGCGACGCCCGCCACCCCTGAGCGTCGCGGGCGCACTGCGCCCGGCACTGCCTGTCATCCCCCAAGCCCCCCAATGGCGACCTGTGAGGTGTCTTTCGTGAGCAAGTTCAGTGACCTGACCCGACTGCCGGATGCCCGCGGCCACTATGGCCCCTATGGCGGCCGGTTCGTCTCGGAGACCCTGAGCTTCGCCCTGGACGAGCTGGAGAAGACCTACCTGAGTCTTCGCGACGACCCGGCCTTCCAGGCGGAATTCGACTATGACCTGGCCCACTACGTGGGTCGTCCTTCGCCGCTCTACCATGCCGAGCGGTGGTCGAAGCAGCTCGGCGGGGCACAGATCTGGCTCAAGCGCGAGGACCTCAACCACACCGGCGCCCACAAGGTGAACAACACCATCGGCCAGGCGCTGCTGGCCAAGAAGAGCGGCAAGCCGCGGGTGATCGCCGAGACGGGTGCCGGCCAGCACGGCGTGGCCACTGCCACGGTGGCGGCGCGCCTGGGGCTTGCGTGCGACGTCTACATGGGCGCCGAGGACGTGCAGCGCCAGAAGCTCAACGTCTACCGCATGCGCCTGCTGGGGGCCAACGTCATCCCGGTGGAGTCCGGCACCCGCACCCTCAAGGACGCCATGAACGAGGCGCTGCGCGACTGGGTCACCAACGTCGACAACACCTTCTACATCATCGGTACCGTGGCCGGCCCCCACCCCTATCCGATGCTGGTGCGTGACTTCAACGCCGTGGTGGGCCGCGAGGCGCGTCGCCAGTCCGTCGAGGAGTTCGGCCGGCTGCCGGATGCGCTCATCGCCTGCGTGGGCGGCGGCTCCAACGCCATGGGGCTCTTCTACCCCTTCGTCGAGGATGACGAGGTGGCGATGTACGGTGTCGAGGCCGGCGGTGACGGCGTCGAGACCGGCCGCCACGCCGCACCGCTCTCCTCCGGGGCGCCCCGCGGCGTGCTCCACGGCAACCGCACCTACCTGATGTCCGACGAGGGTGGCCAGGTCTCCGACACCCACTCCATCTCGGCGGGCCTCGACTACCCCGGCGTCGGCCCCGAGCACGCCCTGTGGAAGGACGTCGGCCGGGTCAACTACGTGGCCGCCAACGACGACGCCGTGCTCGCGGCCTTCCGCGAGCTGACCCGCGTCGAGGGTATCATGCCGGCGCTGGAGTCCGCCCACGCCCTGGCCTACGCCAAGGTGCTGGCGCCGACGATGCGTCCCGACCAGAACATCGTCGTCAACCTCTCCGGTCGCGGCGACAAGGACATCATGACCGTCGCCAAGCTCGACGGGATCGAATTCTAGATGACGGCCCAGACCATGAATCGTATCGACCAACGCTTCGCCGAGCTCAAGGCCCAGGGGCGCCGCGCCCTCATCCCCTACATCACCGCCGGCGACCCCGCCCCAGAGCACACCGTGGGCTACATGCACGCCCTGGTGGAGGCGGGTGCCGACATCATCGAACTGGGCGTGCCCTTCTCCGACCCCATGGCCGATGGCCCGGTGATCCAGAAGGCTTGCGAGCGGGCGCTCAGGCACGGCGTGCGCCTCAGCCACCTGTTCGAGATGGTGCGCGAGTTCCGCCAGAGCGATGTCACCACCCCGGTGGTGCTGATGGGCTACCTCAACCCCATGGAGCGCCTGGGCCTCGCCGCCTTCGCCGAGCAGGCCGCCGCGGCCGGCGTCGATGGCGTGCTGGCGGTGGACATGCCCCCCGAGGAGTCCGAGGAGCTCGGCCCCCTGCTCAAGTCGCATGGACTCGCCTCGATCTTCCTGGTGGCCCCTACCACTTCCGAGGAGCGGGCCGCTACAATATGCGCCCATGGCGAGGGCTACCTCTACTACGTCTCGCTCAAGGGGGTCACCGGCTCCGCCACGCTGAACGCGGCGGACGTGGCCGACCACCTGGCGCCGCTGCGACGCATGACCGACCTGCCGCTGTGCGTCGGCTTCGGCATCCGCGATGGCGCCTCCGCCGCCGAGGTGGGCAAGGTGGCCGACGGCGTCATCGTCGGCTCGGCGCTGGTCGGCCGCATCGCCGAGAACGCCGAGCGCCCCGAGGCGGTGCCCGCCGAGCTCAAGGCGGTACTCGGCGAGATGCGCCAGGCCCTGGACGCCCTGAGCGGCTGAGCCTCGTCACGCAATGTTCCATGCGCCCGGCACGCGCCGGGCGCCGACCCGACCACGGACCCTTTCTGACATGAGCTGGCTAGACAAGATCGTGCCCTCCATCGGGCGTATTCAGCGCCACGATCGCCGCGCAAGCGTGCCCGACGGCCTGTGGCGCAAGTGTCCCAAGTGCGAGGCGGTGCTCTACCTGCCCGAGCTCGAGAAGCAGCACAACGTCTGCCCCAAGTGCGACCATCACCTGCGCCTGACGGCACGCAAGCGCCTCGACTGGTTTCTCGACCGCGAGGGCCGAGAGGAGCTCGCCGCCGAGGTGGAACCCGTCGACCGCCTCAAGTTCCGCGACACCAAGAAGTACAAGGACCGCCTGGCCGCGGCCCAGAAGGAGACCGGCGAGAAGGACGCGCTGATCGCCATGCGCGGTACCCTGGACGGCCTGCCGGTGGTCACGGTGGCCTTCGAGTTCTCCTTCATGGGCGGCTCCATGGGCACCGTGGTGGGCGAGAAGTTTGTGCGCGCCGCCACCGTGGCCCTGGAAGAGGGCATCCCGCTGATCTGCTTCTCCGCCTCCGGTGGGGCGCGCATGCAGGAGGCACTCTTCTCGCTGATGCAGATGGCCAAGACCTCGGCGGCGCTGGAGAAGCTCAAGCAGGCCGGCGTGCCCTACATCTCGGTGCTCACCGACCCGGTGTTCGGCGGCGTCTCGGCGTCGCTGGCGATGCTCGGCGACCTCAACGTGGCCGAGCCCAACGCCCTGATCGGCTTCGCCGGTCCCCGGGTGATCGAGCAGACGGTGCGCGAGAAGCTTCCCGAGGGCTTCCAGCGCAGCGAGTTCCTGCTCGACCACGGCGCGGTGGACATGATCGTGCACCGCCGCGAGATGCGCGACACCCTGGGGCGCGTGCTGCGCAAGCTGACCGGCCAGCCGGCGGTCGGCGAGCCCGAAGTCGCGGTGGCCGAGCCGGACCTGGTCGAGGCCGCCGAGCGGGCCGAGGTCGAGGCGCCGGAGCCGACCGACGAGGCCATGGCCCCCGAGGCCCCCGCCGAGGGCGACGCGCCCGCGGCGGACCCGGCGCCGTCCGACGACGAGCGGCGCTGACGCGCCCATGAGCGAGGCGCTGCCCACCACCCTGGATGCCTGGCTGGCGCGGCTCGAGGCCGCCCACCCCCTGGGCATCGACCTCGGCCTCGAGCGCGTGGCCGAGGTCGCCCGGCGCATGGGGCTGCTCGGCCGGCCCCTGGCCGGGCGCGTGATCACCGTGGCCGGCACCAACGGCAAGGGCTCCACGGTGGCCATGCTGGAGGCGCTGGCCCGCGTCCACGGCCTGACCACGGCGACCTACACCTCCCCACACCTGATCCGCTACAACGAGCGCCTGCGCCTGGACGGCGAGGAGGCCGACGACGCCACCCTGATCGCCGGCTTCGCCGCCGTGGAGCGGGCGCGTCTCGACGGTGAGCCCGTCAGCCTCACCTATTTCGAGGTGGGCACCCTGGGGGCGCTGTGGGCCATCTCCCGGCGGGCGCCCGACCTGGCGCTGCTGGAGGTGGGGCTCGGCGGGCGGCTGGATGCGGTCAACGTCATCGACCCCGACGTGGCGGTGATCACCACCGTGGCCCAGGACCATGCCGCCTTCCTGGGCACGGACCTGGAGGGGATCGGTCGCGAGAAGGCCGGCATCCTGCGTCCCGGCCGCCCCGCGGTGCTGGGCAGCCGAGACCTGCCCCGCAGCGTGTGCCGGGTGGCCGATGCGCTGGGTGCCGAGGTCCAGGCCCTGGGCGAGGCCTTCGGGCGCGACGGGGATGGGGCGGGCTGGACCTTCCGGAGCCTTCGGGAGCAGCCCCCGGCCGAGACGCAAGATTCGTCGACCTGCGCACAGGCGACGACAGTGACACCGCTGGGGTCCGACCCCGACAGCATCACCGACCTCCCCGACCCGGGCCTGCCCCTGGACAACGCCGCCACAGCGCTCCAGGCCCTGCGCTGCGCCGACGTTACCCTCGAGCCGGCAGCCTGCCGCCGGGCCTTCACCGAGGTGCGCCTGCCCGGGCGCATGCAGTGGCTCGGCCAGTGGTGCCTCGATGTGGGCCACAACCCCCACGCTGCCGCCTACCTGGCCGATCGCCTGGCGGCGCATCCCTGCGCCGGTCGCACCCTGGGCCTGCTGGGGATGCTCGCCGACAAGGATGTCGAGGGCGTCATCGCCGCCCTGGCGCCGGTGGTGGACGCCTGGGTCACCGCGACCCTCGAGGGCGAGCGGGGGCGGGGCGCGGCGGAACTCGCCGACTCCCTCGAGGGGCAGGGGGCCGAGGTGCTGCATCGCGCCGACTCGCCCGCCGCGGCGGCGGCCTGGCTGGCCGGTCGCCTGGCCCCCGAGGACCGGGTGCTGGTGTGCGGCTCCTTCTTCACCGTGGGCGAGGTGCTGGAGTGGCTGGCGCCGTCGACCCCGGCGGGTCAGACTGACACGGACACGAGCTCCAGGGAGGTAGCCCCGTGAAGTACGGCATGCGAGAGCGCCTGAGCGGCGCGGTGATCCTGATCGCTCTGGCGGTGATCTTCGTGCCCATGCTCTTCGACGAGCCGGCACCGCGCGGCGAGCGCCCCGAACCGGCCCAGCGCATCGAGGCCCCCATCGAGGTGGAGCGCCACGACGTGCCGGCGCCGGTGCCGCCGGCAAGCCTGGATACCGGCGACGCGACGGCGCCGAGCGAGGCCCCCTCTCCGTCGACAGGTGCCGAGGCCGGCCGGCCCGAGCCAAGCGCGGAGGGCGAGGCCGCCGAGGCCCCGGCCACCGCCGAGGCCACGGCGCCCGAACCCGCCGAAACCGTCGATCCTATCGCCGAGCTGGCCCGGGCCGCCGATGAGCGCCTCGCCCAGGCGTCCGGCGAGCCGTCGCGGGGCGACGAGGACGCCGTGCCCGAGGCCGTCGCTCAGGGCGAGTGGGCGGTGCAGGTAGGCAGCTTCGGCGAGCCGGCCAACGCCGAACGGCTGCTGGCGCGGCTGCGTGACGAGGGCTTCGACGCCTACAGCCGCCCGCGTGGCGATGACCTGACCACCGTCTATGTGGGCCCCTACGCCAGCGCCGAGACCGGCGAGCGCGCCGTCGCCGAGGTCAAGGCCAGGGTCAACCTGCAGGGCCTGCTGGTGCGGGTGAAGGAGTGATGGCCCTGACCTGGCTCGACTGGCTGTTCATCGCGCTGCTGGCGGTCACCGGCATCACCGGGTTGCTGCGTGGCCTGGTGCGCGAGGCACTGGGGCTGGCGGCCTGGATCGTCGCCCTGCTGGCGGCCAGGGTGCTGGCCCAGCCGCTGGCCGACCTGCTGGCCGGGGTGATCGACAGCCCCGATGGACGCCTGGTGCTGGCCTTCGTGCTGGTCATCCTCGGCGTGGTGCTGGCCTGCGGCATCGTCATCCGCCTGCTCCAGGCCGCCGTGGAGTGGGTCGGCATGGGCCTGGTCAACCGCCTGCTCGGTGCCGCCTTCGGGCTGGCCAAGGGGGCGGCGGTGCTGGTGCTGGTGACCATCGTGATCGGCCTCACGCCCCTGGCCCGGCTCGAGGCGTGGCAGGGCGCGGTGACGCGCCCGCACCTGGAGCAGCTGCGCGACTGGGTGGTGAGCCAGTTCGAGGCCTGGGACGGCCGTATCCCCGAGGCGCCCGCCTCCCTGGAGGCGGTCCTCCCCGGCGACGGCGCGGATGACGCCGCCGCCGACCCCTGACGACGGCGTCGCGGCGGCCCCGGCCGTCCGACCCCATGAAAGCAAGCTCAAGGCAAGCGAGGTAAGGTGGAATGTGCGGTATCGTGGGCCTGATGGCCAAGCAGGCGGTGAACCAGGGCATCTATGACGCCCTGACGGTGCTACAGCATCGCGGACAGGACGCCGCCGGCATGATGACCTGGCATGAGGGCCGCTTCCTGCTGCGCAAGAGCAACGGCCTGGTGCGGGACGTCTTCCATACCCGCCACATGGCGCGCCTGAAGGGCAACCTCGGCATCGGCCACGTGCGCTATCCCACCGCCGGCTCCTCCAGCGAGGCGGAGTCCCAGCCCTTCTACGTCAACTCCCCCTACGGCATCGCGCTGGCCCACAACGGCAACCTGACCAACTCGGACCGCCTCAAGCAGGAGCTGTTCTCCTCCGACCTGCGCCATATCAACACCAGCTCGGACTCCGAGGTGCTGCTCAATGTCTTCGCCCACGAGCTGGGCAAGCAGGGGCTCCACCTCACCCCCGGCGACGTCTTCGACGCGGTGCGCCGTGTGCATCGTCGTTGCCAGGGTGGCTATGCCGCGGTGGCGATCATCAACGGTGTGGGCCTGGTGGCCTTCCGTGATCCCCACGGCATTCGTCCGGTGGTGTTCGGCACCCGTGACGAGGGCGCCGGCCAGGAGGTGATGATCGCCTCCGAGTCGGTGGCGCTGGACGTGGGCGGCTTCGAGCTGCATCGCGACCTCGCCCCGGGCGAGGCGATCTTCGTCGACATGGAGGGCGAGATCCACACCCAGCAGTGCGCCGACGCGCCGCGCCTGGCGCCGTGCATCTTCGAGCACGTCTACCTGGCACGCCCCGACTCCATCCTCGATGGCGCCTACGTCTACGGCACTCGCATGCAGATGGGCCGCAAGCTGGGCGATCGCATCCAGAGCGAGTGGCCGGAGCATGACATCGACGTGGTGATCCCGATCCCCGACACCTCGCGCACCTCGGCGCTGGAGCTCGCCCAGCACCTGGGGGTGACCTACCGCGAGGGCTTCATGAAGAACCGCTACATCGGGCGGACCTTCATCATGCCGGGCCAGACCCAGCGCAAGAAGTCGGTGCGCCAGAAGCTCAACGCCATCGGCGTCGAGTTCAAGGGCAAGAACGTGCTGCTGGTGGACGACTCCATCGTGCGTGGCACCACCTGCAAGCAGATCATCCAGATGGCTCGGGAGGCGGGGGCCCGCAAGGTCTACTTCGCCTCCGCCGCGCCGCCGGTGCGCTACCCCAACGTCTACGGCATCGACATGCCGGCGGCCGGCGAGCTGATCGCCCATGGCCGCAGCGAGGCCGAGGTGGGCGAGCTGATCGGCGCCGACCGGATCTTCTACCAGGACCTCGAGGACCTCAAGGCGGCCTGTCGCGAGGTGAATCCGAACCTGGACGCCTTCGACTGCTCGGTCTTCGACGGCGACTACGTCACCGGCGACATCGACGACGCCTACCTGGCGGCGCTGGAGGCCTCGCGCAACGACGATGCCAAGCAGCAGCAGAGCGCCGGGGATCATGCCCTGGTGGGCACCCACAATCTCGACGACGACATCGAGGACTGAGGCAGCCATGGACCCGAACGTACCCCCCGAGCCGGACTGGGCGCTGGCGACCCTGGCGATCCGCGCCGGCCATGAGCGCACCGCCGAGCAGGAGCACGCCGAGCCGATCTTCCCGACCTCGAGCTTCGTCTACGGCAGCGCCGCCGAGGCGGCGGCCAAGTTCGCCGGCGAGGAACCCGGCAACATCTACTCGCGCTTCACCAATCCCACGGTACGCACCTTCGAGCGCCGCCTGGCGGCGCTGGAGGGGGGCGAGCGCTGCGTGGCTACCAGCTCCGGGATGGCGGCGATCCTCTCCACGGCCCTGGCGCTGCTCAAGGCTGGCGACGAAATCGTCGCCTCGCGCTCGCTGTTCGGCTCCACGGTGAGCCTGTTCGACAAGTACCTGGGTAAGCTCGGCATCACCACCCGCTACGTGGAACTCTCGGACCTCGACGCCTGGGAGGCGGCGATGACGCCGGCCACCCGGCTGCTGTTCGCCGAGACGCCCTCCAACCCGCTCTCCGAGGTGGTGGATATCGCGGCTCTCGCCGAGATCGCCCATCGCCACGACGCCCTGCTGGCCATCGACAACTGCTTCCTGACCCCGGCGCTGCAGCAGCCGCTCGCGCTCGGCGCCGACCTGGTGATCCACTCCGCCACAAAGTACCTGGATGGCCAGGGCAGGGCGATCGGCGGCGCCGTGGTCGGCCGCGACCGCGAGCTCGAGGAGGTGTTCGGGGTGGTACGCACCTGCGGGCCCTGCTTGAGCCCCTTCAACGCCTGGATCTTCACCAAGGGGCTCGAGACCCTGGCGCTACGCATGCGCGCCCACTGCGACAACGCCCGCGCCCTGGCCGAGTGGCTCGAGGCGCACCCCGCGGTGGCCCGGGTGCACTACAGTGGCCTCGAGAGCCATCCCCAGCACGCCCTGGCCGCCCGCCAGCAGCAGGGCTTCGGGGCGGTGCTGGGATTCGAGGTTAGAGGCAGCGGCGCCGAGGGCAGCCGCCAGGCGGCCTGGTCGGTGATCGATGCCACCCGGCTGCTCTCCATCACCGGCAATCTGGGTGACGTCAAGAGCACCATCACCCATCCCGCCACCACCACCCACGGGCGGCTCTCCCCAGAGCAGAAGGCCGCCGCCGGCATCACCGAGGGGCTGATCCGGGTCGCGGTGGGCCTGGAGGCCTTCGAGGACATCCGGGGCGACCTGGCCCGGGGCCTCGACGCCCTGGCCTGAGGGTGGCTTCCCGCGCTCCGTGACGCCCGTCCCGCCCTCGGCGGGGCGGGCGTCGTTGTCTGCGCATGTGGTTTTTCCGAATGGTTGGTTCGGCATTATTCAGCGGACGCGAAAGGTCGCCTCGGGTAGGCTTTGCCCATCGATTCACCAGAGGGACGAGCATGTGGCGTAATACCGAGAAGGGCTGGGGCCTCGTCAGCATCCTGCTTCACTGGATCCTGGCGGTGCTGATCGTCGGCCTCTTCGTGCTGGGTTGGTGGATGACCGGCCTGGGCTACTACGACCCCTGGTACAACCTGGGGCCCTGGTGGCACCGCTCGTTGGGCATGCTGGTGCTCTTCGCCACCCTGGCGCGGATCGCCTGGCGGCTGGCCAACCCCACCCCGCGGGCCCTGGGCCATCGCCTGGAACGCCTCGCCGCCCACCTCGGCCACCTCGCCCTCTATGTCCTGATGCTGGTGGTGCTGGTCAGCGGCTACCTGATCTCCACCGCCGATGGTCGCGGCATCAGCGTCTTCGACGCCTTCAGCGTGCCCGCGCTGATCACCGGGCTGCCCAACCAGGAGACGCTCGCAGGCGACATCCACTGGTATGCCGCCCTGGCGCTGATGGTGCTGGCCGCCGGCCACGCCGCCGCGGCCCTCAAGCACCACCTCATCGACCGTCATCCGGTGCTAACCCGGATGCTGGACCCCCGGGTGGGGCGTCGCTGACGGCCCGCCTCGTCGTTCCCCCACGCATCGTCAAGAAGACCACCCTAAAGGAGAGAGACATGTTCAAGAAGACCGCCATCGCCGCCGCCCTGAGTGTCACTGCCCTGGTGGGCGTGAGCCAGGCCCAGGCCGCCGAGTACGCCATCGACACCGACGGCCAGCACGCCTTCGTGCAGTTCAAGATCAACCACCTGGGCTACTCCTACATCCTCGGCAGCTTCAAGGAGTTCGAGGGCAGCTTCCACTACGACCCCGAGAACCTCGAGGCGTCCAGCGCCGAGGTCGAGGTCCAGGTCGACAGCCTCGACACCAACCACGCCGAGCGCGACAAGCACTTCCTGAGCGGTGACTTCCTCGACGCCGGCGAGTACCCCACCGCCACCTTCACCTCCACCGGCTTCGAGCCGACCGGCGAGGGCGAGGGCTTGCTCTCCGGCGAGCTGACCCTGCACGGCGAGACCAACACCATCGAGATGCCGGTCACCCTGCTGGGCGAGGGTGAGGATCCCTGGGGCGGCTACCGCGCCGGCTTCGAGGGCAGCACGACCCTGACCCTGGCCGACTATGGCATCGACATGAGCGACTTCCCCGAGGTGATGCACCAGCTCGAGCTCTACGTCACCTTCGAGGGCGTGCGCCAGTAAGGCCTGCCCGCGCGGCCCCGTGGCCGCGACCCACGAACACCCCCGCCCACCGGCGGGGGTGTTCGCGTTGTGAGAGGCGGCTAGAATGGGCCGCCCTGCCTTTCCTGTGGAGTGGCCGTGACCCGAACTGACGACGACCGCGTTCCCCTCGGCGTGACCCTGTGGCGCCAGACCTGGCCCATGGCCATCGGCGTGCTGGCGCTGCTCGGCTTCCAGCTGGTGGACAGCGCCTTCATCGCCCGGCTGGGCACCGCGCCGCTGGCCGCCCAGTCCTTCACCTTCCCGCTGAGCTTTTTGATCATCGGCGTCCAGGTGGGCATGGGCATCGCCATCGCCGCGCTGATCTCCCGGGCGCTGGGGGCCGGGGAGCAGGCCCGGGCGCGCCGCCTGGGCAGCCTGGTGCTGATGCTGGGAGCTGGCGTCATCGCGCTTCTGGCGGTCGTCCTCTGGGCGCTCCAGGGGCCGGTGTTCGCGGCGCTGGGCGCCGATGCGCCGACCCGCGAGCTGATCCGCGGCTACTGGTCGCCCCAGCTGCTGGCCGCCTGGCTGGGGGCGGCGCTCTACTTCGGCTACAGCCTCTTCCGCGCCCACGGCAACACCCGCCTGCCGGGCACCATAATGGTGGTGACCAGCCTGGTGAACCTGGTCCTCGACCCGCTGCTGATCTTCGGGGTGGGCCCCTGGGAGGGGCTGGGGCTGCCCGGCGCCGCCTGGGCCACCACGCTTGCCTTCGGTGTGGGCCTCGCGGTGCTGGGCCGGCGGCTGTGGCAGACCGACTGGCTGGCCGGCAGCGGGCTCGCCGAGGAGCTCAAGGCCTCGGCGCGGCCCTTCGCCGGCATCGCCGGGCCCGCCATGGTCAGCCAGCTGATGCCGCCGCTGGCGGCGATGCTTGCCATCGCCGTGGTGGCCAGCCTCGGCGAGGCCCAGGTGGCGGCCTGGGGCCTGGCCAGCCGCCTGGAGACGCTGTCGCTGATGGTGGTGCTGGCGATGACCATGTCGCTGCCGCCGTGGCTGGGGCGCTGCTATGGCGCCGGCGACTGGGCCCAGGTGCACCGCCTGATGCGCCTGGCGCTCAAGGTGATCGTGGCCTGGCAGTTGGCGCTGGGGCTGGCGATGGCCGTGGCAGCCCCCTGGGTGGCCCAGGCGCTCGCCGGCAACCCCGAGGTGCGCGACGACCTGGCGCTGCTGATCCGCTTCCTGCTGCCGAGCTACGCGGCACTGGGGGTGTGCATGATCGTGGTCTCGGCGGGCAATGCCCTGGGATGGCCGCTGCGGGCCATGCTGATGTCGGGGGCGCGGCTGTTCGCCTTCTACCTGCCCTGCCTGGCGCTGGGGGCCTGGCTCGGTGGGCTCCTCGGGCTCGCCGTCGGGGCAGCGGTCGGCAACCTGCTGGCGGGGGTCGCCGCCTGGCTCGTGCTGCGGCGCATCCTGGCGAGCCCGCGCCGCCGGCCGGCGACGGAGCCCGCCTGAGAGGTGTAAGACGAGGCCTCAGACGTGGTGCAGCTCCTGGTCGCCATCCGAGAAGCCGGGGGGCGTGTTGGCGCTGACGATGACGCACTCCGCCTCGCCGAGGTTGCGGAAGCGGTGGGGCAGGCGGGAGTCGAAGTAGTAGGCGTCGCCCGCCCTGAGCACCTCGCTCTCGCCGTTGACGGTGATCTCGATCTCGCCGGCCACCACTACGCCGCCTTCCTCGCCCTCGTGCTCGAGCATCTCCTCGCCTGTGTCCGCCCCCGGCGGGTAGCGCTCATGGATGATCGAGATGCCGCGCTCCGGGCGGCGGGCGGCCACCAGGCGGAAGGAGAGCCGGCCGTCGCCGATCTCGGTGAGCTCCTCGGCGCGGTAGAACGCCTTGGGGGCGCTGGGCTCGTCGCCGGCGAAGAAGGCGCTGATCGACACCGGCAGGGCGTCAAGGATCTTCTTCAGCGAGCTCACCGAAGGGCTGACGCTGTTCTGCTCGATCAGCGAGATGGTGCTGTTGGTCACGCCGGCGCGCTTGGCCAGCTCGCGCTGGGAAAGCCCCCGCGCCAGGCGCAGCTGGCGCAGGCGGCCGCCCACATCGAATCCGCTTTCCGCTTGCATGGCACGTCCTGTCAAGAAAACTGCACATATGATACCCGCTGGCGGCGGCGTCGATAAGGGCGGGCGGGTCACGGGAGCGCTCGCTTGATCCGCGTCATGACAATGACTTGCGTTGGCATATGGCGTGGCACCGGGCCGTCGCGTCAGGCATCATGAGGGTTCGAGAAGGAGGCCCGCATGATCCCGCAACACGACCTCACCGGCCTGATCCTGGCCGGTGGCCAGGGGCGCCGCATGGGCGGCGTCGACAAGGGGCTGGTGCCCTTCGCCGGCAGGCCCCTGGTGGCCCATGTGCGCGAGCGCCTCGCGGGGCGGGTGGGCGAGCTGCTGGTCAACGCCAATCGCAGCCAGGACGCCTACGCCGCCTACGCCGACCGGGTGATCGAGGACGCCGAGGGCGGCTACCAGGGCCCGCTGATGGGCATCTACAGCGGCCTGCGGGCGGCCCACACCCCCTGGCTGCTGGTGGTGCCCTGCGACACGCCGGCACTCCCTGCCGACCTGGTCACCCGCCTGGTGGCGGCCATCGGCGATGCCGATATCGCCGTGGCCGGTGACGGCGAGCGCCTGCATCCGGTGGTGGCGCTGATCCGCACCGCCCTGGCGGATGACCTGGCCGCGGCCCTGGCCGAGGGCGAGCGCAAGATCGACCGCTGGTATGCCCGCCACGCCTGGGTGCGGGTCGACGTCGCCGCGGGCCCTGCGGCCTTCGCCAATCTCAACACCGACGACGAGCGGCGCCGCCTGGAGCGCGCCCTCGCCGAGGAGCCCGTCAACCGATGAGCGAGCCTGTCGCCTCCCTGACCCTGGACGAGAGCCTGCCGTTGCTGGGCATCGCCGCCTGGAGCGGCACCGGCAAGACCACATTGCTCGAGGCGTTGCTGCCCCGCCTGCGGTCTCGCGGCCTGCGGGTGGCGGTGATCAAGCACGCCCACCACACCTTCGATGTCGACCAGCCGGGCAAGGACAGCCATCGCCTGCGCCAGGCCGGGGCCAGCCCCATGCTGGTGGCCTCGCGGTCACGGCTGGCGCTGATGATGGAGACCCCCGGCCAGCCGGAGGCGGACCTGGCGGCGCTGCTCGCCATGGTGGCGCCCCAGCGACCCGACCTGGTGCTGGTGGAGGGCTTCAAGGCCTGGCCCTTGCCCAAGCTGGAGCTCCACCGTCCGGCGCTGGGCAAGTCCCTGCGGGCGAGCGAGGACCCCTGGGTGCGCGCCGTGGCCAGCGATGCCCCCCTGACCCTGCCCGAGGGGGTCGAACGGCTGGACCTCAACGACCATGCCGGCCTGACCGAGTGGATCGCCGCCTGGGCGACACGCTGGCCGGCCGAGCGTCACCCGCGGGCGGTGAGGGAGGGGAGCCCGTCATGAGCCTCTCCTGCTTCGAACTGGGGGAGCGCATGCTGCCCGTGGAGGAGGCCCGCGCCGCGGTGCTCGCGCTGGTGCCGGGGGCGCTGCCGGCGGAGCGGGTGGCCCTGCCCGCGCTGCGTGGGCGGGTGCTGGCCGAGGATGTGCTCTCGCCCATCGACGTGCCCCAGAACACCAATGCCGCCATGGATGGCATCGCCCTGGCCTGGCCCGAGGCGGGACCGCCCGCCGCGGGCTTCCGGCGGGTGGCACAGATCGTCGCCGGCCATGGCGCCGGTCGCGCCCTGGCCCCCGGCGAGTGCGCCGGCATCACCACCGGGGCGCCGCTGCCCGACGGCGCCGATACCGTGATCATGCGCGAGCAACTCCAGTGGGAGACCGCCGCCGACGGCGCAGTCCGGGTCCGGGTCGAGCACCCCGAGCGGGTGCGTCGCGGCCAGAACGTGCGCCGCGCCGGCGAGGACATCGCCCGCGGCGCGGTGGCGCTGCCCGCCGGCACGCGCCTGGGCGCCGCCGAGCTGGGCCTGCTGGCCTCGCTGGGGGCGCCCCGGGCCGCGGTGGTGCGCCGTCCCCGCGTGGCACTCTTCTCTACCGGCGACGAGGTCACCGCCCCGGGCGACCCCTTGCCCGCCGCCGGCATCTTCGACGCCAACCGCTTCGCGCTGATGGCGCTGGTGGAGGAGCACGGCGGCGAGGTGCTCGACCTCGGCATCCTGCCCGACCGCCGCGAGGCCATTGCCGCGGCCCTGGCCCGGGCCGCCGCCGAGGCCGACCTGGTGCTCTCTAGCGGCGGGGTCTCGGTGGGGGATGCCGACCATACCCGCGCGGCGCTGCTCGAGCAGGGTGAGCTGGGCTTCTGGAAGATCGCCATCCGCCCGGGTCGGCCGCTCGCCTGTGGGCGGCTCGGCGAGCGGGGCGTGCCCTTCCTGGGCCTGCCCGGCAACCCGGTGGCCAGCCTGGTCACCTTCCTGCAGTTCGCCGCGCCGCTGCTGGCCAGGCTGCAGGGGCGCGACGCCGCCTGGCCGCGGCGGCTCTCGGCGATCGCCGAGGTCCCGCTGCGCAGCCGCGAGGGGCGTGTCGACTACCTGCGCGGCATTTTCGCCAGCGACGGCGAGGGCCGGCTGGTGGTGCGCGACACCGGGGCCCAGGGCTCGGGCATCCTCTCCTCCATGGTCCAGGCCAACTGCCTGATCGAGATCGACGACGCCCGCGGCGCGGTGGCGGCGGGCGAGGCCGTCACCATCCAACCCCTGTTCCGACTGCCATGAGGTGCCGTTTCCCATGTCACTGACCCATCTCAACGCCCGCGGCGAGGCCCACATGGTCGATGTCGCCGACAAGCCCGAGAGCCGGCGCGAGGCGACCGCCTCGGGACGCATCCATATGCGCCCGGAGACCCTGGCGCTGCTCGCCGAGGGCGGCCTGCCCAAGGGCGATGTCCTGGCCACCGCGCGCATCGCCGGCATCCAGGCCGCCAAGCGCACCCATGAACTGATCCCGCTGTGCCACGCCCTGGCGCTCTCCAGGGTGGCCGTCGACTTCCGCCTCGACGAGGCCGAGGGTTGCGTCGAGGTGACCGCCAGCTGCCGCCTCAATGGGCGCACCGGCGTGGAGATGGAGGCGCTGACCGCGGTCTCGGTGGCCTGCCTCACCCTCTACGACATGTGCAAAGCGGTGGACAAGTCGATGGAGATCGGCGCCATCCACCTCGACACCAAGCAGGGCGGGCGCTCCGGTGACTACCGCCGCGAGGCCGTCGCGCCGCGGCCGGCGCCCATCGTCACCGGCGAGGGGCATGCCGGGGAGGTGAGCCTGGGCAGTCGCTGCGACATCGCCTCGCCCTGCATCCGCGTCAAGTGCCTGGCCGAGCTGCGTGAGCGCCTCGGCATCGGCGAGGTGAGCGTGCCCCTTGACAGCCTCGAGCGTCAGGATGTGGCCGGCCTCAAGGCGGCCCTCAAGGCGCTGGACCCGCGCTTCTCGCGCCTCGACGAGGGGCGGGTGCTGTGCGCCGTCAACCAGGTGATGGCCGGCGACAGCACCCCGGTGACCAACGAGGACGAGGTCGCCTTCTTCCCGCCGGTGACGGGGGGCTGAGGCATGATCCGCGTCCAGCAGGCCCCCTTCGATGCCGGCGAAGAGCAGCGTGCGCTGCTCGCCGGGCGCACCGATATCGGCGCGGTGGTCAGCTTCACCGGCCTGGTGCGCGACTTCAACGAGCGCCCCGAGGTGGCGGCCCTGACCCTGGAGCACTACCCGGGGATGACCGAGGCGGCCCTCGCGGCGATCGTCGACGAGGCCCGGGAGCGCTGGCCCCTCGATGGCGTCAGCGTGATCCACCGGGTTGGACGCCTGGCCCCGGGAGACCCTATCGTACTGGTAGTGGTCGCGAGCGCGCATCGCCGCGCGGCCTTCGAGGCCTGCGACTTCATCATGGATTACCTCAAGACGCGCGCCCCCTTCTGGAAGAAGGAGCACGCCAGCGACGGCGACTACTGGGTGTCGGAGCGCGACAGCGACCACGCCGATGCCCGACGCTGGGAACCCTGACACGGGAGACGACCCCATGACGACCCTGCCTCGCGAACTGATCGATGACTTCGGCCGCCGGGTGAACTACGTGCGGATCTCGGTCACCGACCGCTGCGACTTCCGCTGCGTCTACTGCATGAGCGAGGAGATGACCTTCCTGCCCCGGGCCCAGGTGCTGACCCTCGAGGAGCTGGCGCTGGTGGCGCGTGCCTTCGTGGAGCTGGGCGTCGAGAAGATACGTCTTACCGGTGGTGAGCCGCTGGTGCGCCGGGACATCGACAGCCTGGTGGCGCAGGTCGGCGGCCTTTCCGGGCTCAAGGACTTCGCCATGACCACCAATGGCGCCAGCCTGCCGAAGTATGCCGACAAGCTGCGCGAAGGCGGACTCAAGCGGCTCAACATCAGCCTCGATTCCCTGGATCCCGAACGCTTCCGCCGGCTGACCCGCACCGGGGATCTCGCTCGCGTCATCGATGGCATCCGGGCCGCCCGTGAGGCGGGCTTCGAGCGTATCAAGCTTAACGCCGTGATCCTCAAGGGGCGCAACGACGACGAGGTGCTCGACCTGGTCGACTTTGCCCGGCAGGAGGGGCTCGATATCAGCTTCATCGAGGAGATGCCGCTGGGGGATGTCTCCGACCATAGCCGTGCCGAGACCTACTGCTCCAGCGACGAGGTGCAGGCGATGATCGAGGCGCGCTACCCGCTGACCCCCACCACCGAAACCACGCCGGGACCCTCGCGCTATTTCCGCATGGCCGACAGCGACTCGCGGATCGGCTTCATCTCGCCCCACAGCCACAACTTCTGCGCCAGCTGCAACCGGGTCCGCGTCACCGTGGAGGGGCGCCTGCTGCTGTGTCTGGGCAATGAGCACTCGGTGGATCTGCGCCGTGTGCTGCGTGCCCACCCCGGCGATATCGAGGCACTCAAGCGGGCCATCGTCGCCGCCATGCCGCTCAAGCCCGAGCGTCATCACTTCTCCACCGATGGCGCCGTGCAGGTGGTGCGCTTCATGAACATGACCGGGGGCTGAGCCCGACCGACGCCGGCTTCCGCCCACATCGACGGCGCCTTCGGGCGCCGTTTCGCGTTCCTGGCGGCGGATTATCGGTGCGAATTAGGCGGTGTTTTCGGTGCACAAATTCTTCCCGACTTCCTTGCCAATTCGGTGTAACAGCATATACTTTTGCTTACGCAACCACACCGAAACCGTCTCGACTATCCAGCTCAGGAGGGACTGATGTCCAGCGACACCCTGGAGCGCATCGCTCGCAACAAGAACGTGGCCCGTGCCGCGGCACGCCAGCTCAGCATGGAGCAGCTGCACAAGCTCGCCGAGGTGGTCGAGGAGGTCATCGAGCAGAAGAAGGACGAGGAACGCCAGCGCCAGGAGGAGGAGGCCGAGAAGGAGCGCAAGCGCTCGGAGATCCTCGAGGCGATCAGCGAGGCGGGTCTCTCGGTCAATGACCTGGTGGAGGAACCGCCGCGACGCAAGCGCGGACGTCCGCCCAAGAACGCCAGCAAGGCCTGATGCCTTACTGATGCGTTAAAAGCCGAGCGCCTTGCCGTTCCACCGGCCGCACCGGGTAACGTCAACCTGCCGATGACCTGAAACACGGTGCCATGAAGAAGCCGCTCCTCGGAGCGGCTTCTTCGGGTCTTGAGGCGCCGCATCGGCGGGTCATCCCGGGCTGTCGAGCTCCGGCATCTCTACCGCCAGCAGCTGCAGGTGGATCTCGGGCAGTCGACGCAGGTGGTCGGCGAACCAGCCGATCAGCCGTGGCTGCAGGGCCAGGCGCAGGTCGGCCAGGGTATCGGCGCTGAGCTCGGCGAGCGCCGTGTCCAGCCAGTCCGCGAAGGCGTCCTCGTCGAAGGGCGCCGCGTCGCCGCCATCCAGCATCAGGCGGCCGATGCGCGTCCAGCCCCCCGCCTCGGTGGCGGCCACCGAGACCGCCAGGTAGAGGCTGCCGTGGCGGCCACCTGCGTCGCGGCCCCCGCCCAGCCCCGGTAGCGGGGCCACCGCGTCCTGGCTGACGATCACCGGCGGTTGGGGATGGCGGGCCTCGAGGGTCAGGCCGTCGCCATCGAAGCGGATCAGGTCGCCATTGGCGGGGGAGAGCGGGGCCTGGATGCCCAGCGCCTCGGCGATCTCTCGGTGGGCCTGCTGGTGGCGCGGCTCGCCGTGCACCGGCAGCAGGTGGCGCGGGCGCACCCAGCCGTAGAGGGTACGCAGCTCCTCCCGGGCGGGGTGGCCGGAGGCGTGGAGCTCGGGATGGTTGAACTCGTCGAGGATGGCGACCCCCAGGTGGCGCAGGCCCGCCTTGAGTCGCTCGATCAGCAGTTCGTTGCCGGGGATCGCCTTGGCCGAGAAGATCACGCTGTCGCCGGGCCCCAGTTCCAGCGAGCGATGGCGCCCACGGGCGAGGCGCTGCAGCGCGGCGCGGGGCTCGCCCTGGCTGCCGGTGGCGATCACCAGCACCTCCTCGGGGGGCAGGTAGCCGAGGTCATTGCTGGGCACCAGGGGCGGGAAGTCGTCGAGGTAGCCCAGCCCCCGGGCCACTGCCACCATGCGCTCCATGGAGCGCCCCATCAGGCTGACCCGCCGCCCGCAGCGCTCGGCGGCGCGGCCGATGGCCAGCACCCGCGCCAGGTTGCTGGCGAAGCAGGAGACCACCACGCGGCCCTCGCAGCGGGCGATGGTGTGCTCCAGTGCCTCGCCGACCTCGCCCTCGCTGCGCGACTCCCCCGGCAGCGGGGCGTTGGTGGAGTCGCCCACCACCAGGTCCACCGGGGCCAGGGCGCGGAAGGTGGCGGGGTCGATCGGCGCCCCCAGCAGCGGGTCGGGGTCGAGCTTCCAGTCGCCGGTGTGCAGCACCCGGTGCTCGCCGGCGGTGATCAGCAGCGCGCAGCTCTCGGGGATGGAGTGGGGCACCGGCAGGAAGCGCAGGGTAAAGGGGGACACCTCGATCGCCTCGCCGGGCTCGATCACCCGGATGGCGTCGGTGGCCAGGCCGCGCTCCTGGAACTTGGCCCGCAGCAGGCCGGCGGCCAGCGGCGTGGCGTGGATCGGGCAGCCCCAGGTTGGCCACAGCCAGGCGGCCGCGCCGATATGGTCCTCGTGGCCATGGGTGATCACCAGAGCGCGGGGCGCGATGCCCAGGGCGTCCAGGCCGGCCTGGTTGGGCACCTGGAGCGGCGTGTCGGGCAGGTCCTGGCGGATCATCATGCCGCAGTCCACGGCAATCCAGGCCTCGTCCTCCTCTCGCGCCCCGAAGCCGTAGAGGCTCAGGTTCATGCCGATTTCGCCGCAGCCGCCCAGCGGCAGGAAGCGCAGGGGAGGGCGGCGGCGGGGGCGAATCTCGACTCGGGGCTTGTGCATCGCGGCGGGGGCGTCCTTGGACATAGTGGCTTCACTATACGGGATGCCCGCCGGCGCCCACAACGCGCGGCGCCGCGCTGGATGCCGGAACTCGCTGTTTTCGCTACACTGTCGCGCCCGTCCCGCAGAGCCTGGAGCACGACATGTCGCACTACTACCGCCTGGTGGTTTCCTGCCCGGATCGCGTGGGGATCGTCTCCCGCGTCTCCGGCTTCATTGCCGGCCACGGCGGCTCGATCACCGAGGCGAGCCAGCACTCCGACCTCGAGACGGGGCGCTTCTTCATGCGCTACGAGATCCTGGCCGACTCCATCGGCATACCCCCCGAGGCACTCCGCGAGGCCTTCGCCCCCATCGCCGCCGAGTTCGAGATGACCTGGGCGCTCACCGACACCCGCCAGCGGCCGCGGGTGGTGCTGATGGTGTCGAAGGAGTCTCACTGCCTGGTGGACCTGCTCTACCGCTGGACCGCCGGCGAGCTCGACTGCGAGATCGCCGCGGTGATCTCCAACCACGAGGCGATGCGTGGCCTGGTGGAGTGGCACGGGATCCCCTACCACCATGTCCCGGTGCCGGCCGACGACAAGTCCGCGGCCTTCGCCGAGGTGGAGCGCTTGGTGGAGGAACGGCGCGCCGACTGCATCGTGCTGGCGCGCTACATGCAGATCCTGCCGCCGGCCCTCTGCGAGCGCTTCGCCGGCCGGGTGATCAATATCCACCACAGCTTCCTGCCCAGCTTCGCCGGCGCCAAGCCCTACCACCAGGCCTACGAGCGCGGGGTGAAGCTGATCGGCGCCACCTGTCACTACGTCACCGCCGAGCTCGATGCCGGGCCGATCATCGAGCAGGACATCCACCGCGTCAGCCACTGCCACACCCCGAGCGACCTGGTGCGCTTCGGCCGTGACGTGGAGAAGGCGGTGCTGGCCCGGGGGCTGCGCTGGCACCTGGAGGACCGCGTGCTGATCCACGGCAATAAGACCGTGGTCTTCGCCTGAAGCGGGGAGGCGCCGATGTCCTTCTCCGAGGTGGTGCTCGCCCCCTGGCTGCTGGTGCTGGCCGCGCTGGTGGCCGCCGGCGTGCTGGGCCTGGCGCTGGCCCAGCGCCCCTGGCGCGCGCTGCTCGCCGATGGCGCCCTGCAGCACCGCTGGCTGGCGGCCAGCGTGGCGGTGCTGCTGATGTGGCAGCTGCGTGCCCAGGCGGTGGACTGGCTGACCCTGCACCTGATGTTCACCGCGCTGCTGGTGCTGGTGTTCAAGGCGCCGCTGGCGCTGCTCTCGCTGCTGGTCGTCAACCTGGCGATGGTGGTGACCGGGCGGGTCGACTGGCCGCTGCTCGGCGTTAACTACCTGGTCACCGGGGTGATCCCCGCCCTGGTCATGGTGGTCGTGTGGCGGCTGGTGGATCGCTTCCTGCCGGACAACCTGATGGTGTTCCTGTTCGTCTGCGGCTTCTTCGGCGCGGCGCTCTCGACCCTGGCCGCGGGCCTTGCCGCGGTGGGATTGATGCTGCTCGGCGCCAGCGATGCCCACGCGCTCTACCAGGCGCTGGAGTATGCCCGCTTCCTGCCGCTGCTGATGCCCTCCGAGGCCTTCATCACCGGCATGCTGATGAGCATCCTGCTGGTCTACTACCCGCAGTGGGTGGCGACCTTCAACGACCACCGCTACATCGACACCAAGTAGGCCACCGATGAGCGCCCCGTCACCGTCCCAGGCACCCGCCGCGCCGCCGCGGCCCGCCCGCCGCGAGCTCCTGGAAGGCCCCATCGCCGCCACCCTCTTGCGCAAGACCCTGCCGGTGATCGGCGGCATGATCGCCATGATGAGCTTCAACCTGGTGGACACCTGGTTCATCTCGCGGCTGGGCACCGAGCAGCTGGCGGCGGTCTCCTTCACCTTCCCGGTGGTGTTCACCGTGATCAGCCTGGCCATCGGCCTGGGGATCGGCACCTCGGCGGTGGTGGGGCGGCGCCTGGGGCGCGGCGAGTTCGACGTCGTGCGCCGGCGCGCCACCGATGCCGCCCTGCTGGGGCTGCTGGTGGGGCTGGTGATGACCGCCCTGGGGCTCGCCACCCTCGGGCCGCTGTTCCGCCTGCTGGGCGCCGACGCGGTGCTGATGCCGCATATCCGCGCCTACATGGGGGTCTGGTACTTCGGCGCCGCGGCGATGATCGTGCCCCGGGTGCTCAACAGCATCCTGCGGGCCAACGGCAACACCGCCACCCAGGGGCTGATGATGGCCCTGGCCGCCGTGGTCAACGTGGTGCTCGACTGGTGGCTGATTTTCGGCGTCGGCCCCTTCCCGGCGCTGGGGGTCAGCGGGGCGGCGCTGGCCACGGTGCTGAGCTGGGCGCTGATGGCGACGGTGCTGCTGTTCCAGCGCGAGCTGCGCGGCCTGATCGACCTGGCCGGGCTGACCCCGGCCGCGCTGCTCGGCTCCTGGCGCGAGCTCGGCCGCATCGCCGGGCCGGCGGCCCTGACCAGCGTCTTTACGCCCCTGGCGATGGGGCTTCTGACCCGCATCGTCGCCGGCCATGGTCACGACGCCGTGGCCGCCTTCGGGGTGGGCACCCGCCTCGAGGCGATCGCCCAGATCGCCGTGCTCGGGCTCTCCATGACTCTCTCGCCGCTGGTCAGCCAGAATGCTGGCGCCGGCCAGTACGCGCGGGTGCGCCGCGCCATCACCGGCTGCTTCCTGTTCGTGCTGGCCTGGCAGCTGCTGGTGTGGGGCCTGCTGCAGGGCCTCGCCCCCTGGCTGGTGGCGGCCTATGCCGAGCGCCAGGCGGTGGGGGAGGTGCTGCGCGCCTTCCTGTGGCTGGTGCCCCTGGGGCTGGGCGCCCAGGGCGTGGTGATCCTGGCGGTCTCGTCGTGCAACGCCCTGCACCGCCCGGCCCGGGCCATGCGCCTCTCGGTGGTGCGCCTGTTCGTGCTCAGCGTGCCCCTGGCCTGGCTGGGCGGCCGCCTGGGCGGCACCACCGGCATCTTCGCCGGCATGCTCCTGGCCAACCTGCTGATGGCGATGGTCGCCTGGTGGCAGGTCCGGGTGGTGCTCGCCCGCTACCGCTGAGGGACGGTTCTTGCCCTCGGGGCTTGGCAGCGCGCCGCTTGTGGTCTACATTTGAAAAAAATGTAGATATTATCGAGCCGCCATCCCACAGGAGCCCACCATGAGCCAGATCACCCCCGTCACCTGGGACGACCCCTTCCGCCTCGTCGACCAACTCTCCGAGGAGGAGCGTATGGTCCACCAGACCGCCCGCGACTACTGCCAGGAGAAGCTGCTGCCGCGGGTCCTCGAGGCCAACCGTCACGAGATCTTCCATCGCGAGATCATGGACGAGATGGGCGAGCTGGGACTGCTGGGTGCCACCATCGACGGCTATGGCTGTGCCGGCCTCAACTACGTCAGCTACGGCTTGATCGCCCGCGAGGTGGAGCGTGTCGACTCCGGTTATCGCAGCGCCATGAGCGTGCAGTCGAGCCTGGTGATGTACCCCATCCATGCCTTCGGCAGCGATGAGCAGCGCGAGAAGTACCTGCCCAGGCTGGCCAGCGGCGAGTGGGTGGGCTGCTTCGGCCTGACCGAGCCCGACCACGGCTCCGACCCGGGCGGCATGGCCACCCGTGCCACCCGCACCCGGGACGGCTGGCGCCTCAACGGCACCAAGACCTGGATCACCAACTCGCCCATCGCCGATGTCTTCGTGGTGTGGGCCAAGGATGACGAGGGGGTGATCAACGGCTTCATCCTCGAGAAGGGCATGCAGGGCCTCAGCGCGCCCAAGATCGAGGGCAAGTTCAGCCTGCGCGCCTCCATCACCGGCCAGATCGCCATGCAGGACGTGGAGGTCTCCGAGGCGCAGCGCCTGCCCCACGTCAAGGGGCTCAAGGGGCCCTTCTCGTGCCTCAACCGCGCCCGCTACGGCATCGCCTGGGGCGCCATGGGCGCCGCCGAGGCGTGCTGGCACGCCGGTCGCGACTACACCCTGGAGCGCAAGCAGTTCGGCCGCCCGCTGGCCGCCAACCAGCTGATCCAGAAGAAGCTCGCCGACATGCAGACCGAGATCGCCCTGGGCCTGCAGGCGGCGCTGCGCGTCGGGCGCATGATCGACGACGGCCAGCTGGTGCCCGAGGCGATCTCGCTGATCAAGCGCAACAACTGCGGCAAGGCGCTGGATATCGCCCGCGTCGCCCGGGACATGCATGGCGGCAACGGCATCAGCGACGAGTACCATGTGATTCGCCACGTGATGAACCTCGAGGCGGTCAACACCTACGAGGGCACCCACGACGTCCACGCCCTGATCCTCGGTCGTTCCCAGACCGGCCTGCAGGCCTTTACCGGTTGATAAAAGGCGGATGAAAACGCGGGGCGCCGGGGGCAGGGCGTAGAGGAGGTCCGAGGACCAGGGATGGCCGAGGTAGCGTACAGGGAGGTATTCACAGCGCCTCCTCGAAGTCCTGACGCCGGGGCAGCCCCGAGTGGTGCCACTAATCGGCACACGGTAGCAAGGAGCTCACGATGAGTGGACCGCTGGAAGGCATTACGGTGCTCGACATGTCGCGGGTGCTGGCCGGCCCCTGGGCGGGCCAGCTGCTCGCCGACCTGGGCGCCCGGGTGATCAAGATCGAACATCCTGGCCGCGGCGACGACACTCGCGGCTGGGGGCCGCCGTGGCTGGCCGAGGAGAGCGAGCGGGAGAAGGTCGCCGCCTACTACCTCTGCGCCAACCGCGGCAAGCACTCCCTGGCCGTGGATATCGCCACCGAGGAGGGGCAGGCGCTGGTACGCCGGTTGGCCGCCGGGGCCGATATCCTGGTGGAGAACTTCAAGGTCGGCGGCCTGGCCAGGTACGGCCTCGACTACGCCAGCCTGCACGCCGAGAACCCACGGCTGATCGGCTGCTCCATCACCGGCTTCGGCCAGGAGGGGCCCTACGCCCACCGCGCCGGCTATGACTTCATGATCCAGGCCATGGGCGGGCTGATGAGCCTGACCGGCGAGGCCGACGGCATGCCGATGAAGACCGGGGTGGCGATCACCGACGTGATGACCGGCCTCTACGCCACCGTGGGAGTGCTGGCGGCGCTTCAGGAGCGCGGCCGCACCGGGGTCGGCCGCCATGTGGACGTGGCGCTGCTCGACGTCCAGGTGGCCACCCTGGCCAATCAGGCGCTCAACGCCCTGGTCAGCGGCCGCGACCCCGAACGCCACGGCAACGCCCACCCCAACATCGTGCCCTACCAGGCGTTCGCCTGCGCCGATGGCCACCTGGTGCTGACCGTGGGCAACGACGCCCAGTTCTCACGCTTCGCCGCGCTGCTCGGCCACCCCGAGTGGGCGCGGGATCCCGCCTACGCGACCAACGCCGCACGGGTCGGCAACCGCGAGGTGCTGGTGCCGATGATCCAGGCGATCCTCGCTACCCGGCGCCGGGACGAATGGCTCGCCGAGCTGGAGGCGCGCGGCATCCCCGCCGGGCCCATCAACACCGTCGGTGAGGCCTTCGACGATCCCCAGGTGCGCCACCGCGAGATGAAGCGTGTCCTCAAGCGCGGCGAGCTCGAGGTGCCCCAGGTGGCCAACCCGCTGCGCTTCGACGGCGCCTCCGCCACCAGCGAGGTGGCCCCGCCTCGCCTGGGCCAGGACAGCGACGCCCTGCTGGCCGAAATGGGGCTCACGGCGGAGGATATCGTCAGGCTAAGACGGGCGGGGGTCGTGCGCTAAGATGGCCAGTCAGCAGCGCCAGGGCCAGGCCGCAGCGGAGGTCCTACGCCAGGGGTGAGAAGCACTGCTTCGAACGGGCTGGCCATGGATGGCCAGCACCGGTCCTGCAAGCGAAGCAGGACGCGAGAGCGAAGCAGGGCGTCGGTAGCGCCCAGGGAAGGGTTCACAGCGCCTCCGCGAAGGCCTGACCCTGGGAAAGCCGCGGCAGTGACAGCGACTACCTCGGCGAGAACCGCCGGGTCAGCCCCATCTCGGCGATCATCCGGGTGGAGATCTCCTCCACCGAGAAGCGGGTGGTGTCGATGAAGGGGATATGCATCTGCCGGTAGAGCCCCTCGGCCTGGCCCACCTCCTGCACGCACTGGTCCATGGAGCTGTAGCGGCTGTTGGGGCGGCGCTCGTGGCGAATCGCCGCCAGCCGGCGCGGGTCGATGGTCAACCCGAACAGCTTGTGGCGGTGGGGCGCCAGGACGCGGGGCAGCTTGAGGGTGCCGTCCTCGTCGAGGTCGTCCTCGGTGAGCGGGTAGTTGGCCGCGCGGATACCGAACTGCAGCGCCAGGTAGAGCGAGGTCGGTGTCTTGCCGCAGCGCGACACGCCGATCAGGATCACGTCGGCCTTGTCGTACTGGTGGGTACGGGCGCCGTCGTCGTTGTCCAGGGCGAAGTGCACCGAGTGGATGCGGTCCATGTAGACCTCATCCTGGCCGATGGAGTGGGTGCGGCCCACGGTGTAGCTGGAGTGGGTGTTGAGCTCCTGCTCCAGGGGCTCGAGGAAAGTCGAGAAGATGTCGATCTTGAAGCCCTCGGCCTGGCGGATCACCTCGCGGATGCGGCCGTCGACGATGGTGTCGATGATGATCGGCAGCTCGCCATCGCGGACCGCCGCGCCGTTGATCACCTCCACCAGGGTCTCGGCCTTCTCCACCGTGTCGATGTAGGGCTTGGTGAGCATGCGGATCTCGACGTTCTCGAACTGGGCGAGCAGGCTTCTGCCCAGGCTCTCGGCGGTGATGCCGGTGCCGTCGGAAATGAAGAAGGCGGTGCGGGTCATGGCGTGGTCGCTGTGGGGAAGGGGGCTCCATTGTCGGCGCCATGCCGGGCCGCGACAAGCCATCGAACGTTCGCTGACTACAGGAATCCGCGAAAAGCATCGACTGTTGTAAAAATCCTCCAGTGACTTCGATGTTAGACCAATGGCGAATATGTCCACCCCTTGATAGAGTCGCCAGCATCCCGTCATGCCTGTCGGCATGACCACCTGTCGTCGCTACCAAGGGGGTCCCGTGGACGATTACATTCTGTGGTTCGATGAACTGGGCATGGACGATGTTGAGCGTGTCGGGGGCAAGAACGCTTCCCTCGGGGAGATGATCTCCAACCTGGCCGGCGCCGGCGTCACCGTGCCCGGCGGCTTCGCCACCACCGCCCACGCCTACCGCGAATTTCTCTCCCATGAAGGCCTCAACGAGCGCATCAACCAGGCGCTCGCTACCCTGGACGTCGACGACGTCGCCGAGCTGGCCCGGGTGGGTGCCCAGATCCGCCAGTGGGTGATCGACACCCCGCTGCCACCCACCTTCGAGCAGCACCTGCGCACCGCCTACGACAAGCTCTCCACCCAGCACCCCAACCTCAAGGTGGCGGTACGTTCCTCGGCCACCGCCGAGGACCTGCCCGACGCCTCCTTCGCCGGCCAGCAGGAGACCTTCCTCAACATCGAGGGCTTCGACAACATCAAGCGCGCCGTGCACGAGGTGTTCGCCTCGCTGTTCAACGACCGCGCCATCTCCTACCGCGTGCACCGCGGCTATGCCCACGAGAACGTGGCGCTCTCCGCCGGGGTGCAGAAGATGGTGCGCTCCGAGACCGGCGCCTCCGGTGTCATGTTCACCCTGGACACCGAGTCCGGCTACCGCGATGCGGTCTTCGTCACCGCCTCCTGGGGCCTCGGCGAGACCGTGGTGCAGGGCGCGGTGAACCCCGACGAGTTCTATGTGCACAAGCCGACGCTGGCCGCCGGCCGCCCCGCGGTGCTGCGCCGCAACCTGGGCTCCAAGCTGATCAAGATGGTCTATGGCCAGGAGGCCAGCGCCGGCAAGTCGGTGGAAACCGTGGACGTGCCGCTCAAGGAGCGTGGCCGCTTCTGCATCGACGACGCCCAGGTGATGGCCCTGGCCCGCCAGGCGGTGACCATCGAGGAGCACTACGGCCGGCCCATGGACATCGAGTGGGCCCTGGATGGCGACGACGGCGCGCTCTACATCGTCCAGGCGCGTCCCGAGACCGTGGTCTCCCAGCAGGAGGGCGGCAAGCTCGAGCGCTTCCAGCTCAAGGAGAAGGGCCGCAACCTGGTCAGCGGCCGCGCCATCGGCCAGCGCATCGGGCGCGGGGCGGTCAAGGTGGTGGCCTCCCCGGACGACATGGAGAAGGTCAACGCCGGCGACGTGCTGGTCACCGACATGACCGATCCCGACTGGGAGCCGATCATGAAGCGCGCCTCGGCGATCGTCACCAACCGCGGCGGGCGCACCTGCCACGCGGCGATCATCGCCCGCGAGCTCGGCATCCCGGCGGTGGTGGGCTGCGGCGACGCCACCGAAGTGCTGGCCGATGGTCGCGACGTCACCGTCTCCTGCGCCGAGGGCGACACCGGCCATGTCTACGAGGGGCTGCTGGAGTTCGACCGTACCGTGACCAGCGTCGACGCCATGCCCGAGATCCCCTTCAAGATCATGATGAACGTCGGCAACCCCGACCGAGCCTTCGGCTTCGCCGGGCTGCCCAACGCCGGCGTCGGCCTGGCGCGCCTGGAGTTCATCATCAACCGCATGATCGGCGTGCACCCCAAGGCGCTGCTCGAGTACGACACCCTGCCCGAGGAGTTGCAGCAGACCATCGACCTGCGTACCGCCGGCTACCCGAGCCCGGTGGAGTTCTACGTCGACAAGCTGGTGGAGGGCATCTCCACCCTGGCCGCGGCCTTCTACCCGGAGCGGGTGATCGTGCGCCTCTCGGACTTCAAGTCCAACGAGTACGAGAACCTGATCGGCGGCAAGCTCTACGAGCCCGGCGAAGAGAACCCCATGCTCGGCTTCCGCGGCGCCTCGCGCTACATCTCCGATGCCTTCCGCGCCTGCTTCGAGCTGGAGTGCCGGGCGCTCAAGCGGGTGCGCGAGGAGATGGGCCTGGATAACGTCGAGATCATGGTGCCCTTCGTGCGCACCACCGAGGAGGCCCGCGAGGTGGTCGAGCTGCTGGCCGCCAACGGCCTGAAGCGTGGCGACAACGGCCTCAAGGTGATCATGATGTGCGAGCTGCCGGCCAACGCCCTGCTCGCCGAGGAGTTCCTGGAGCACTTCGACGGCTTCTCCATCGGCTCCAACGACCTCACCCAGCTCACCCTAGGGCTGGACCGTGACTCCGGCATCGTCGCCCACCTCTTCGACGAGCGGAACCCGGCGGTGAAGAAGCTGCTGGCCATGGCCATCCAGGCCTGCAAGGCCCAGGGCAAGTACATCGGCATCTGCGGCCAGGGTCCCTCGGACCACCCGGACCTCGCCAAGTGGCTGATGGAGCAGGGCATCGACTCGGTATCGCTCAACCCCGATGCGGTGCTCGAGACCTGGTTCATGCTCGCCGGGGAAACCCTGGGCTAATGTCGATGTGGGAGCGCAGCTTGCTGCGCGAACGGAACAGTACTTTCGCAGACTGAAGTTCGCTCCCACAAGAAAGGCTTCCCGGTTCAAGCCATTCAACGCCCGGTCGACCCCCGTCGACCGGGCGTCTTTCGTCTATGCTGAGAGGCTCACGGCCTGGCCTACCCACCACGACAAGGAACCTTTCCATGATGTTGCCTGCCACGCGTCCCCGTCGCCGCCTGCTGGCGCCACTCGCCGCCACCCTGCTGCTCGGCCTGCCCCTGGCCGCCCCGGCGGACACCGCCTTCACCTACGACATTCCTGCCATCGCCCCCGAGGTGTCGTCGGAGAGCGAGGAGAAACCCGGCTGGGCCACCGAGCGCTTCGCCGTGGCCGCCGCCAACCCCCTGGCCACCGATGCCGGCTACCAGGTGCTCAAGGCCGGCGGCAGCGCCATCGACGCCGCCATCGCCGTGCAGATGGTGCTCAACCTGGTGGAGCCGCAGTCCAGCGGCATCGGCGGTGGCGCCTTCCTGGTCCACTTCGACGGCGAGGAGGTGGTCACCTTCGACGGCCGCGAGGCCGCCCCGGCCGCCGTCGATGGTAGCCTATTCCTCGACGAGCAGGGTGAGCCCCTGGAGTTCCTCGACGCCGCCGCCAGCGGCCTCTCGGTGGGGGTGCCCGGCACCCTGCGCATGCTGGAGATGGCGCATAACCAGCACGGCGTGCTGCCCTGGGCCGAGCTCTTCGCGCCGGCGATCCGGCTGGCCGAGGAGGGCTTCACGGTCAGCCCGCGCCTGGCCGACAGCCTCGCCGGCGAGGAGCGCCTGCGCGACGATCCCCAGGCCGGCCCCTTCTACTATCCCGACGGCGAGCCCCTCGCCGCTGGCACCACCCTGCGCAACCCGGCGCTGGCCGAGATCCTGCGCCGGGTGGCCGAGGAGGGCAGCTCGGCGCTGCACACCGGCGCCATCGCCCACGACCTGGTGCTGCGGGTCCAGGGCCACGCCGAGCGCCCCGGCACGCTCTCCCGGGAGGACCTGGCCGGCTACGAGGCCAAGCAGCGCGCGCCGCTCTGCACCCCCTGGCAGGCCTATGTGGTGTGCGGCTTCCCGCCGCCCTCCTCGGGGCACCTCACCGTGATGCAGATCCTCGGCATCCTCGAGGCGCTGCCGGCGGTGGAGACGCCGCTGGTCGACGGGGTTCCTAGCGAGGCCTGGTTGCACCCCTTCCTCGAGGCCGCGCGGCTGGCCTTCGCCGACCGCGGCCGCTACATCGGCGACCCGGCCTTCGTCGATGCCCCCGGCGGCGACTGGTCGAGCATGCTCGACCCCGACTACCTCGTCGGGCGGGCCGCGCTGGTCGGCGAGCAGAGCCTGGGCAGCGGCGGCGCCGAGCCCGGTAACCCCGGCGAGCTTGCCACCGCCTGGGGGCAGCACCCCCGGCAGCCGGAGTACGGCACCAGCCATATCAGCATCGTCGACGAGCAGGGCAATGCCCTGGCCATGACCACCACCATCGAGCAGGCCTTCGGCTCGCGGATCATGGCCGACGGCGGCACCGGCCTGCCCGGCGGCTACCTGCTCAACAACGAGCTCACCGACTTCTCCTTCACCCCCGAGGACGACGAGGGGCGGCCCATCGCCAATCGCGTCGAGCCCGGCAAGCGGCCGCGCTCCAGCATGAGCCCGACCCTGGTCTTCGCCCGTGACGGCGAGGAACGCGGCGACCTGGTGGCGAGCCTGGGCTCTCCCGGCGGCGCGGCGATCATCCACTACACGGCCAAGTCGCTGGTGGCGATGCTCGACTGGGGGCTGGATGCCCAGGAGGCGCTGGACCTGCCCCACGCCATCACCCTGGGCGGGCCGGTCTACTTGGAGCAGGGGCGCTTCCCGGCCGCCACCCTCGAGGGCCTGGCCGCGCGCGGCCACGAGGTCAGCGAGCGCGAGCTGGTCAGCGGCCTGCAGGCCATCCAGGTGGTGGGCGAGGGCTTCTTCGGCGGTGCCGACCCGCGTCGCGAAGGGGTGGTGATGGGGGAGTGAGCCCCGCGGGTGGCGCCGGGTCGTGCGGTGCCACCCGATGCCTACTGCCGTAGCCAGTTGCGCAGCTTGACCAGCAGCAGGGCGCCGTCGCCGAGCTCGCGACGCTCGGCGATCAGCTCGGCCAGGCGTTCCGGGTGGTCGGTGATGATGGCGTCCACCCCCAGGTCGATAAGCTGCGACATCCGCGCCCGGTCGTTGATGGTCCAGGCGTGGAGCTCGTAGCCGTAGCGGCTCGCCAGGGCGATCTCTCGTTCGTCGATGCGATTGTGGCGCAGCCCCAGGGCATCGAGCCCGCGGCGGTCGAGGGTGCCTGGCAGCACCAGCTGGGCCAGCAGGGTGAGGCGCAGCTCGGGGTGGTGCTCGCGGATGCGGCGTGAGAGGGGCGGTGAGACGGTGGCCACCCGGGTCTCGGCGATCACATCCGGGTCGCCGCAGGCGCGCACCTCGCGGTCCACCACCGCCCCGGCGAGGCAGGCGAGGCGCTCGGCCCGTTCCGCCTCGAGCGCCGCGACCACCGCCTCCACCAGCGCCATCTCCCGGCCGGGGTCGGTCTTGAGGTCGATCATCAGGGTGCTGCGCCCGCGCACCGCGGCCAGCGCCTCGCCGAGCCCGGGGATGCGCTCGCCCACATAGGCGTCGCCGAACCAGCTGCCCACGTCGAAGGCCTCCAGCTCGGCCCGGGTCAGCTCTCCCAGCCGGCGCGGGTCGCCGGTCAGGCGCTGCAGGGTGCGGTCGTGGTAGAGCACCACCCGGTCGTCGGCGGTGAGGCGCACGTCGAGCTCCACGACGTCGGCGCCCTGGTCCAGGGCGCGATGGATCGCCGGCAGGGTGTTCTCCGGGGCCTCCAGCGAGCTGCCGCGATGGGCGATCACGCTCACCTGGTCGCGCAGTTCGAAGCTGTTGACGATCAGCCACGCCTGCCACAGTGCGAACAGCACCACGCCGAGCTCCAGCCCCCAGGCCAGGCCCCCCGGGTGGGCGCCGGGAGGTGGCGGCGCCGGGCGCGGCTCGCGATGGGCCAGGCGCAGGGTGAGGCAGGCGGAGAGCAGGGCGTTGGCGGCGATGCCCACGAAGGTGATGGCCAGGGTCACCAGCACATAGGCGGTGAGGTAGGCCAGGGTGGCCGGCACCAGCACGGCGTTGCGCTCCGGCAGCCACCACAGCAGCGGCGTGAAGAGGCGGTCGAAGAGCAGGGTGGCCAGCACCGGCAGCAGCACGATCACCCCCAGCAGGGCCAGGGCGGCCACGGCGATGGGGCGGCGGTTGCCGCGGGTAAGGTCGCGGCTTCGCGAAAGCGCCCGGCGGGGCGAGAGCGTCTCCAGGGCCACCAGCGGCAGCGCCAGGATCCAGCGCACGTAGAGGCCGGCGGCGATCCAGGCCCAGGCCAGCACCAGCGGCAGGGCCAGGGCCAGGAACTGCCAGAGTTCCGGCGGGCGCACGCGCTGCACATAGTAGGGGTCGAGGTGGCCGAGCAGCGCCCCATGGAGCCACACCAGCCCCAGCGCCAGGGGCGCTAGGAGCAGCAGGTGGGTGCCGACCTGGATCACCACCAGCCCCGCCAGGGAGGGCAGGCGGTGCAGGGTCCACCACAGCGCCTCGAAGGCCAGGCGCAGGTGGTTGTCCCGCGGCCGCGCCGCCACCAGGATCATGCCGGCCTGCTGCAGGTAGAGCACCAGGAAGGTAAGCCCGATGGCGGCCAGCAGCCACAGCACCCCGCCCGGCGTCAGCAGCAGGTCGAGGAGCTCGGCGTTGCTGATCACGGTGCGCCCGAAGCGCCCGACCAGGGCGGCCAGGCTCCAGGCCGCCGCCGGCATCAGCAGGCTCGAGGCCAGCAGGGTGAAGAAGAGGTGGTAGGCGACCAGCGGGCGCAGGTGCTCGCGCAGGGTGCGCAGGACGTCCCGGCTCAGTCGCGAGAGGGCCAGCATGGCGGGCTCGAGGTGGCTTGCATGGGCCAAGGGTGACAGCTGCCGCCCTGTGTCGGCAAGAGGGCCGGCAAGCGCGACGGCAAGCGCGACGGCAAGGGGCGGTGGGGCGGCTCAGCCCTCCAGCGGCAGGCGCGCCTCGGCCACCAGGATGCCGTTGTTGTCGGCGTAGAGCCACTCGCCGGGGGAGAGCGTCACCCCGGCGAAGGTGACCGGGATATCGCGCTGCCCCTCGCCGCGCTTCTCGCTCTTGCGCGGGTGGGCGCCCAGCGCCTGGATGCCGAGGTCGGTCTCGGCCAGCTCGTCGACGTCGCGCACGCAGCCATACATCACCACGCCGCTCCAGCCGTTGCCGGCGGCCTGGGCGGCGAGCATGTCGCCGAGCATGGCGCAGCGGGTCGAGCCGCCGCCATCGACCACCAGCACGGCGCCGTCGCCGGGCTCGGCCACCGCCTGCTTGACCAGGGAGTTGTCCTCGAAGCACTTCACGGTGCGGATCGGCCCGCAGAAGGCCTCGCGGCCGCCGAGGTTGACGAACAGCGGGTCGAGGACGCGCACCTCGGGGTGGGCGTCGCAGATGTCCGGGGTGATGATCTGGCTCATGGCAGGGCTCCTCGCCGGATGGATGTCGCCCGATGATGCCATAGCCCGGGCCCCCTCGGCAGTTGACCGAAAGGTGCAGGCAGGATGCCTGGGTGAGGGTAGCGAGGGGGAGGGCAACCCGGCACGGCTATGCCACAATGGCGGCGGCATGGACCCCGGCAGCCGAGGAGACGAGGAGGAGAGCAGCAGATGGGGGAGCGGGTGACGGACGAGCGGCGGATTCCGGTAGGCATCAGCAGCTGCCTGACGGGGGAGCAGGTACGCTACAACGGCGGGCACAAGCGCTCCCGCTACTGCCTCGAGGTGCTCGCCGAGCGCTTCGCCCTGGAGCCCTTCTGCCCCGAGCTCGAGGCCGGCCTGGGAGTGCCCCGGGAGCCGATCCGCCTGGTCGGCCTCGAGGGGGAGTCGCCCCGGGTGGTGGGCACCCGGGACGCCAGCCTCGATGTCACCGAGCGCCTGGACGCCGTCAGCCGGGCCTTCATCGAGGGCCACCGCCACCTGCGCGGCTTCATCCTGATGAAGGGCTCGCCCAGCTGCGGCCTGGCGCGGGTCAAGGTCTACCGCCCCGACAACGGCATGCCCAGCCATTCCGATGCCGGCGCCTTCGTGCGGGCGCTGCGCCGCCACTTCCCCGAGCTGCCGCTGGAGGAGGAGGCGCGCATGAACGACGCCGTGCTGCGCGAGAACTTCATCACCCGGGTCTACGCCTACGACGACTGGAAGCGCCACGTCGAGGCCACACCCGGCTACCATGCGCTGCTGCAGTTCCACAGCCGCCAGAAGTACCTGCTGATGGCCCACCATGTGGAGACCTACCGCGAGCTGGGACGCTACCTGGCGGAATCGAGCCGGCGCCCGCTGGCCGAGGCCATGGCGCACTACCTGCAGCGCTTCATGGCAGCGCTGGCGCGGCCCGCTACCCGCAAGACCCACACCAACGCCCTGATGCACGTCTTCGGCTACCTCAAGGAGGCCCTGGACGCCGAGACCCGGCAGGACCTGCTCACCGCCATCGAGGACTATCGCCTGGGGCATGTGCCCCTGGCGGTGCCGATCCGCCTGCTCAACCACTACCTGAAGCGCCACGGCTCCGACTATATCCGCGCCCAGACCTACCTCGACCCGCACCCCTACGAGCTGGGGCTGCGCAACACCATCTGAGGCTTTGCGCCTGGAACCCGACGTGACCGACTCCCCGAGCCTCGCCCGGCGCCTGGCGCGCCTTACCGAGCTGCTGGCGCGCCATCAGTCGCTGTGGCGGCCCGAGCCCTTCCAGCACCTCACGCCGCCCTGGGCCGAGGCCTTCCCCGACCTCCGGGCCGCGCTGCTGGCGCTGGGGGAGGAGCGCCTGGCCCGCCTGCAGGCCGAGCCCTTCATCGACTCGCCTCTGGTCGAGTGGCTGCCGGTGGCGGAGCTCGAGGCGCTCTGTGCGCTGCCTGAGCTGGCGCCGCGTCCCGAACCGCTTCCCGAGGCGTGGAGCCAGCATGTCGGCGGTCGCAAGTGGCGCCAGATCGAGGCCTTCCTGCCGCGGGTGCGCCTGGCCCCGGGGGAGGCGGCGCTGGAGTGGTGCGCCGGCAAGGGGCACCTGGCACGGGCCCTGGCCCGCCGTCATGGCGGGGAGGTGCTCGCCCTGGAGTGGGACCCGGCGCTGTGCGCCGCCGGCGAGGCGCTGGCGCAGGCCCAGGGGCTCGCGGTGCGCCCGATCCGCCAGGACGTGATGGCCCCGGAGGCGGCACGCAGGCTCACCCGCGCTACCCACGCCTGTGCCTTGCACGCCTGTGGCGACCTGCACCGGCGCCTGCTGGAGGCGGCCGCGGCGGCGGGCAGCGCCGTGACCCTGGCACCCTGCTGCTACCAGCGCACCGCCGCGGCGCACTACCGCCCGCTCTCCCGGGCGGCCGGGGCGTTGATGGTCGAACATGGCCTGGCGCTCTCCCGCGACGACCTGGCCCTGGCGGTGCAGGAGACCGTCACCGCGCCGCGCGGCGTGCGCCGCCAGCGCCACCGGGCGGGCGCCTGGCGGCTGGGCTTCGACCGCCTGCAGCGCGAGCTGCGCGGCGTCGACGCCTACCTGCCGGTGCCGAGCCTCGCCTACGGGCGCATGCCGGCGTGCTTCGCGGCATTCTGCCGCTGGGCCGCGGCGCAGAAGGGGCTCTCGCTGCCCGCCGGGCTCGACTGGGCGTTGCTAGAGGCCGAAGGATGGCGCCGCCAGGCCGAGGTGGCGCGGCTGGAGACGCTGCGTCACCTGTTTCGCCGGCCGCTGGAGGTGTGGCTGGCGCTGGATCGCGCCGCCTTCCTCGCCGAGGCGGGCTACGCCGTGGAGCTCGGCACTTTCTGTCTGCGGGAGCTCACCCCGCGCAACCTGCTGATCCGCGGGCGGCCGGCGTGGTCCTGATGGGGGCTCAGGCCTGTTGGAAGCGGCGCTTCAGCCAGGCGTTGATGGCGTCGGACTCGTAGAGCCACTCCACCTCGCCGTCGTCGCGGGCGATGCGCAGGCAGGGCACCTTGACGCGGCCGCCCCCCTCGGCGAGCTCGCGGCGGTGGTCCGGGTCGAGCTGGGCGTCGCGCACCTCGATGGGCAGCCCCAGGCGGGCGATCTCCTTGCGCACCTTGACGCAGAAGGGACAGGTGCGGAACTGGTATAGGGCCAGGTCCTCGCAGGCGCGATCGACCTGGGCCTGAGCTTCCGCGCCGCGCTCCACGGCCCGCGGGGTAGAGAGCTTCTCGGCGATCAGCACCACCGGCGCCAGTACCAGTCGCAGGCCGCGGAAGAAGAGGCGGATCAGGGGTCGCATGGGGTGGGGTCCTCGTGGTGGCTCGCAGGGGGCGCCATGATGCCACGCCCCCCGGCGAGCGGCCACCCGGGGCTCAGGGCGCCTCGGCGGGGAAGCGGGCGAGCAGCTCCCGGGCCTCGCCGTCGCGCCTCACCTCCAGGGGCAGCAGGGTGCCCGGGGCCTGGCGCCGGATGATCGCCACCAGCTCCCCGGCGGCCGCCACCGGTCGCCCGGCGGCGGCGACGATGAGGTCGTCCTCGACGAGCCCGCTCGCCTCGGCGACGCTCTCCGGCTCCACCCGGGCCACCCGGACCCCCGCCTCGTCGGGGAACAGCAGCACCCCCAGCCGCGGCGGCGCCGCGGGCTCGTGGCGCGCCTCGTCGCCCAGGCCGAACAGGGCATCGGCGATGCCGTCAGGCGCCGGGCAGCCACGCTCCCGGTCCCAGGCCAGGGCGCTTGAGGTCGCCTCGATGCCCAGCGCGGCGAGCTGGTGGGGCACCCCGTAGCCATGGCGCACGTGGCCCTCGCCCATCAGCCCCACCACCAGCGGCGCCTGCTCGGCGGCCCGGGCGAGGCCCTCGGCCATGGCGCGATCCCAGACCAGCTGGGCGGCGATGAAGCGCTCGAGCCCCTCGGCGTTTTCGGCGGTGTCCGGGGCGTCGGCCGTCGGGTCGGCGGCCTCGGGGTGCTCGGCGTAGACCTCGGCCAGGGCGGTACGATAGGCAGGGGAGGCTGGTGCCGGTTCGCTCAGGCCGTGGCGCGCCGCCTCCGGTACCGCCGTCCAGCCCTCGTCGGCGAGCCGGCGGCGCAGCTCGGGGGTGACATTGAGCGCCACCAGCGGAACCCGGTGCATGCGCGCGAAGTGCAGGATCGGCAGGTAGAGTGCCGGATCGTAGCCCCACGCCTGGTGCCAGCCGCTCGCCTCGAGGAAGCCCGCTTCGTCTAGCTCGCCGGCGACCCAGGCATCCAGTGCTGGCTGCGCCTCCCGCGGCAGCATCTCCAGGCCGATGGCGAGCCCCGGCTCGAGGGCGTGCAGTGCCGCCAGGGTGTGCAGCTGCCAGCGATGGTGGGCCAGCCGCTCATGCTGCTCGCCCAGCAGCACCACGCGGTGTGCGGCGAGCTCCGACAGCAGGCTGTCCGCGGCCAGCGTCTCGCCGTGGCGCTGCCACTCCCCGGGGGCGGGGCAGGCGTCGGCCATGACGGGAGCGGCGGGGAGGGCGAGGGCCAGCCCCAGGGTCAGGCCCAGGGCGGGGAGGGGGGCGATCTTCGGCATGTAGCGGCGCTCCGTTGGCATTCCGGGCCTACCATAGCCGACCCGGCGCGGCGCTGGGTATGGGCGTCTCGATGAGGGTGATAGGCAGGCCGCGATTATCAGCGTGGATGCTTCGCGTTACTCTATGGGTTCACGCCTGCTCCCGGAGTCTCGAGTGCCCCGTTTCCGTTTCCTCCGCCGCCCCGCCGCCACGCTGCTGCTCCTTGCCCTGACCGCCTCACCGGTCGCGGCCGAGTCGCCATCCTCCCCCGTGCTGGAGGTGGTCGCCACCACCAGCATGGTCGCCGATGCGGTGCGCGAGGTGGGCGGCGAGCGGGTCGCGGTGCGGGGTCTGATGGGGCCCGGCGTCGATCCCCACCTCTACCGCCAGACCCGCAGTGACGTGATGGCCATGAGCCGCGCCGATGCGGTGTTCTGGAACGGCCTCAACCTCGAGGTGCAGCTGACCGAGCTGCTCGCCCGCCTGGAGGCGCGCCGCCCGGTGATCGCCGTGGGCGAGGCGGTGCCCGTGGAGGCGCGCCTGGCCGACGAGGAGTACCCCGACCAGCCCGATCCCCACGTATGGATGGACCCGGGCCGCTGGCGCCACGCGGTGATCGCCGTGCGCGATGCGCTGATCGAGCTCGACCCCGAGGGCGCCGATGCCTACGAGGTCAGCGCCCAGGCCTATCTGGAGGAGCTCGAGGCGCTGGACGCCTACGCCCGCGAGGCCCTGGCGAGCATTCCCGAGCAGACCCGGGTGCTGGTCACCGCCCACGACGCCTTCGGCTACTTCGGCGAGGCCTACGACATCGAGGTGCTGGGCATCCAGGGCTTCTCCACCGAGAGCGAGGCGGGCCTGGCGCGCATCGAGTCGCTGGTCGACCTGCTGGTGGAGCGCGAGATCGGCGCGCTGTTTGTGGAGACCTCGGTGTCGGATCGCAACGTCAGGGCGCTGATCGAGGGCGCCGCCGCCGTGGGCCACGAGGTGCGCATCGGCGGCGAGCTCTACTCCGACGCCATGGGTCCCGAGGGGAGCTACGAGGGGACCTGGCTGGGGATGCTGGACCACAACGTCACCGTGATCGCCCGGGCCCTGGGCGGCGAGGCGCCCGAGGCGGGGCGCCTGGGCCGCCTGGAGGACGCCGGCAACGAGGAGCCATGAGCATGCCCGATTCGCGTCTCGACAAGGCGGTGATCGCCAGCCCCCTGGCCATCCAGGGGCTCACCGTCAGCTACGACCACCGCCCGGTGGTGCATTCGGTGGACTTCGTCACCCCGCCGGGGAGCATGAGCGCCATCATCGGCCCCAACGGCGCTGGCAAGTCGACCCTGCTCAAGGCGGCGCTGGGCATCACCCCGCGCCTCACCGGCGAGGTGCGCGTCTTCGGCCGGCCGCTGGAGCAGGAGACCCGCCACCTGGCCTACGTGCCCCAGCGCTCCAGCGTCGACTGGGACTTCCCGGCGCGGGTCATCGACGTGGTGGGCATGGGGCTCTACCGCGACCTGCGCTGGTGGCAGTTCGGCGCCCGCCGGCTGCGCGCCCGGGCCATGGAGAGCCTGGCCCGGGTCGGCATGGAGCCCTTCGCCGAGCGCCAGATCGGCCAGCTCTCCGGCGGCCAGCAGCAGCGGGTCTTCCTGGCCCGGGCGCTGGTCCAGGAGGCCGACCTCACCATCCTCGACGAGCCCTTCGCCGGGGTCGATGCCGCCACCGAGGCGGCGATCATCGAGGTGCTCAAGGCGCTGCGCGACGAGGGGCGCACCCTGCTCTGCGTGCACCATGACCTGGCCACGGTGCGCCACTACTTCGACCATGTGCTGCTGATGAACGTGCGCCGCATCGCCGCCGGCCCGGTGGACGACGTCTTCACCGAGGAGAACCTGCAGGCCACCTACGGCGGGCGGCTGAGCCCCGTGCAGCTGGCGCGGCTGACCGAGGCGCACCGGGAGGCGGTGCGATGATCGAGACCTGGGGCCGGGCGCTCGTCTTCAGCCTGGGCTACAACACCAGCCTGGTAACCGTGGGGGCCATGCTACTCGCCGCCGCCGCCGGCATGGTGGGCAGCTTCGTGCTGCTGCGCAAGCGTGCCCTGGTCAGCGATGCCATCAGCCACGCCACCCTGCCGGGGCTGGCCCTGGCCTTCTTGGTGGTGGGGCTGGCCCAAGGCGATGGCCGGGTGCTGCCGGCGCTGCTGGCCGGCGCCGCCGGCAGCGCCGCCCTGGGGCTGTGGCTGGTGCAGCGCATCGGCGAGCGCACCCGCCTGGGCGAGGACGCCGCCATCGGCGCGGTGCTCTCCACCTTCTTCGCCTTCGGGGTAGTGCTGATCACGGTGATCCAGACCCTCTCGGTGCGTGGCCAATCGGGGCTCACCGGCTACCTCGTTGGCGCCACCGCCGGCATGCTCTACGCCGAGGCGCTGCTGATCGCCGCCTGTGGCCTCGCCCTGCTGGTGGCGGTGCTGGTGTGGCGGCGCGACCTGCTGCTGCTCTGCTTCGACCCCGCCTTCGCCCGCAGTCAGGGGCTCGACACCGGCCGGCTCGACCTGCTGCTGCTGCTGCTGCTGATGGCGGTGGTGGTGATCGGGCTCAAGGTGACCGGGCTGATCTTGGTGGTGGCGCTGACCATCATCCCGCCGGTGGCGGCGCGCTTCTGGACCGACCAGCCGATGCGCATGGTGGTCCTGGCCGCACTGCTCGGGGCGCTGGCCGGCTACCTGGGCGTCACCCTCTCCAGCGCCCGGGAGGGGCTGCCCACCGGGCCGCTGATCGTGCTGGCCGCCTTCGCGCTGTTCCTGGTCTCCTTCCTGTTCTCGCCGCGCCGCGGGGTGCTCGCCTCGCTGCTCGCCTATCGCCGCCTGCGCCAGCGCGTGCACCTGCGCCAGGGGCTGCTGGCGCTGGGGCGCGACGAGCCGATCTTCGACGGCCTGACCCTCAGGCTGCTGCGCCGCCGTGGTCATGTGCGCCGCGACGGGGTCGCTACCCCGGCCGGGCTGGCGGCGGCCCGGGACGCCGAGCATGAGGAGCGCCTCTGGGCGCTCTACCGGCGGCGCTACCCCGACGACGCCCTGCACCGCGAGCACGCCGGCCTCACCCCCATCGGCCAGGTGCTCTCCGCGGATGCCATCCATGCCCTGGAGAGGGAGCTGCCGCCGGAGGAGGCGCGATGAGCGAGTTCATGATGTTCAGCCTGGTGCCGCTGACGGTGGCGATCCTGATCTCCATGACCTGCGCGCTGCTGGGCAACTTCCTGGTGCTGCGCCGCCAGAGCCTGATCGGCGATGCCATCAGTCACGTGGCGCTGCCCGGCATCGTGGTCAGCTTCCTGATCACTGGCACCCTGGCGTCGCTGGCGATGATGCTGGGCGCTGGGGTGGCCGCCCTGGTCACCGTGGTGCTGATCGAGCTGATCCGCCGCCTGGGGCGGGTGGAGGGCAGCGCCGCCATGGGCGTAGTATTCACCAGCCTCTTCGCCCTGGGGGTGCTGCTGCTGGAGTGGCACGGCGCCGGCGGGGTGCACCTGGACGTGGAGCACGCCCTCTACGGCAACCTGGAGAGCCTGATCTGGTTCGAGGGCACCGCCCCGGCCGCGCTGCTCGACCCGGTGGCGCTGGCCGACCTGCCGCCGCAGCTGGGGCGGGCCGCCTGGGTGGCGCTGGTGGTGCTGGCCTTCGTGGTGGTGCTGCGTCGCCCGCTGGTGCTGGCGAGCTTCGACCCCGACTTCGCCGCCAGCGTGCGTGCCCGGCCGGCGCTGGTCGACCTGCTGCTGGTGACCCTGGTGGCGGTGGCGGCCATCGCCGCCTTCGAGGCGGTGGGCTCGATCATCGTCATCGCCATGTTCGTCTGCCCGGCCGCCGCCGCGCGGCTGATGACCAACCGCCTGGGCGTGCAGATCGCCTGGAGCCAGGCCTTCGCGGTGGCCTCGGCGGTGGTCGGCTACCTGCTGGCCGGGGAGGCCCCGCGCTGGCTGGGCCTCGAGGCCTCGCTCAGCGCCGCCGGCATGATCGCTACCGTCGCCGGGCTGATCCTGCTTGCCGCCTGCCTGTTCGGCCCCTGCCGGGCACGCACCGGCACGGCGCGGCGCGCCTGACCACCAGCCCTGCCTTACTCGCTCGCCCCGTCGTTCGCGTCCCCCGTGGCCCCCTCCTCGACTGGCCCCTCCGCCTGCCGTTCGGCGGGGCGGCGGGCCATCACGGTGATCTCCACGTGGGCGCCGCCGTAGAGGCGCGGCGACTGCGTGCAGGTGCGCGCCGGATAGCGGCAGGCGTCGAAGAACTCGGCGTAGGCGGCGTCCATCTCGCGGATCAGGTCGAGGTCGGTGATATGCACGTCGACCCGCACCACGTCAGTCATCTCGCAGCCGATGGAGCCCAGCATGCGCTGCACGCGGCGCATCACCAGGCGGGTCTCCTCGCCCATGTCGCCGATCACCGTCTCCCCGCCCTGGATGTCCTCGGCGGTCAGCCCCGAGAGGAAGACGAAGTCATCGTCGATCACCATATGGCTGCCGGGGAAGAGCGGGGCGGGCAGGGTGGGGTCGTTCTGGAACTGTGGCATGCGGGCATCCTCGGGGCGGTGGGTGGCGTCCCGGGAAGCGTCGTCCAGCGTCATGGGGATGTCCAGGCGCCCCCGGGTCCGTTACCAACTATCATCGATGCAAGCGTGGCCGCGCAGAGGGACATCGACACGGAGAGACAAGGGGGCAGGGTGGACGCGGGCGAGGCCATGGGGTGTACTGCCAGGGGACCCGGTCCGGGATGACTGGGTGGCGGATGTCCTGACGGGGAGTCACCGAAATGACACGCGCGCTCTCGTGGTGCCTGCTGTTCCTTCTGCTCACGGCCGGCGTGGCGCTGGCGCAGTCTTCCGAGGGAGAGGAGGGCGCCTGGTTCCCCCTGGATGCGCTCAACACCGGGCTCGGCGAGCCCCCCGAGCAGGTGCGGCGCCAGACCCCGCGCGAGGCGCTGCGCAGCTTCCTCAGCCTGGCCCGGGAAGGCGACGTCGCGGCGGCAGCCCACCTGCTCAACCTCTCCGAGCTGTCACCCGAGGAGCAGGCATCGCGGGGCGGGGAGCTGGCGCGCCAGCTTGCCTCGGCGCTGCAGCGGGGCGACTGGCTCGAGCCCTCGGACCTTCCCGGGCGGCGAGACGCCATGGTCGAGGACCCCTCCGGCCAGCACCCCCTGGTGGGACAGCCGCGGCGCAACCTGCGCCTCACCTCGCTGGACGCCGAGGGCGAGACCCACGACATCCGTATCGCCCGCTATCGGGTCGGCGAGCGCGACCCGGTGTGGCTGATCACCCCTGACACCCTGGCCTTCGTCCCTGTGCTCTACGCGACCTACGGCCCCTCCTGGCTGGAGCAGCGCATCCCCGAGCGCTTCCAGCGCAAGCTGGGCATGCTGCAGTTGTGGGAGTGGCTGGCGATTCCGCTGTTCCTGGTACTGGTGGGCCTGCTGGGGTGGGCGGTGCATCGGGTCACCGCGGCTTTGGCCGCCAGGCTGCCGGCGGGTGGCCTGGCGAAGCGCTTCGTGGCCCAGGTCCCCGTGCCGTTGGCCTTCATCGCCATGTCGCTGCTGGCCCAGCTGCTGCTGGGTGGGGTGGTCTCCTTCTCGGGGGTCGCCACCGCCACCTTCCGCGTCCTGCTGATCGTGATCATGGCCTGGGGCATGGGCCTGGCCGCCTTGCGCCTGGTCGACACCTTCCTGCTGCAGATGACCCATCGCCTGGTGGGCGAGATCGACGACACCCGCCACCGCGACGAGCGCCGCCTGCTCACCTCGCTCTATGCGCTGCGCCGCGGCATCATCCTGGTCACCGTCGCCGCGGTGACGATCTACATCCTCGCCCAGATCAACCTGTTCGGTACCCTGGGGCTGTCGCTGCTGGCCTCGGCCAGCGTGCTCACGGTGCTGGTGGGCATCGCCGGCCAGGCGGTGCTGGGCAATATCCTCTCCTCCTTCCAGGTATCGCTGGCCAAGCCGATCCGCATGGGCGACCTGGTCGTCTTCGAGGGGCAGTGGTGCTATGTGGAGGGGATCTTCTACACCTTCATCCGGCTACGCAGCTGGGACGAGCGGCGGCTGGTCGTGCCGATCAAGTACTTCGTCTCGCGGCCCTTCCAGAACCTCTCGGCCAAGGACGCGCGGCTCTATCGCCGGGTGACGCTGACCCTGCACCTGAGCGCCGACGTCGAGTGCCTGCGGCGACGCTTCGTCGAGCTGGCACGGGAGGAGCCCGAGGTGATCGAGCCGGATAAGCTGGAGTGCCACGTGACCGCCCAGCACGAGGCGACCCTCGAGGTCACCTGCTACCTGATGACCCGTGAGCCGATCGGCGGCTGGGCCGCCGAGAACCGCCTGCGCGAGCGGCTGCTGGCCTTCATTCGCGACGAGCATCCGGCGTGGTGGCCGCGCGAGGTGGTCGCCGTCGATCGCCACGACATCACCGGCGGCGGGTCAGCGTGATGGGGCGAGGCTCAGGCCCAGCGCTCGTCGGCGGTAAAAGCCACGGTGAACCAGCGCCGTTCGGGCGGTGGCGTGAGCTGCTCGGCGATCTGGGCGCGTATCTCGTCCATCAGCGCCACCCCCTGGCCGGCGGCGAACTCGGGGGCGGTGACGATATGGATCTCGATGAAGTGGCCGCGGCCCGCCTTGGCCACGTGGCTGTAGTAGCGCAGCAGCCCCTCCCGGGCCATCACCGGGGCCATGGCGGCATGGACCTCCTCGTCCAGCGCGCTGGGGGCGATCAGGAAGATCTCCTTGACCGCGCGGCGCACGATGCCGATGGGCACGGGCATGAAGCCGGCGGTGAGCACCATCAGCAGCAGCGAATCGATATAGGGGGTGAGGTGGGCCCAGGCGGTTCGCTGCAGGACGAGGGCGACCAGGAAGGCGACCAGCAGCGAGGTGGTGATCAGCGCCGCCATCAGCCAGCCCTGCATGTCGATGCGCACGAACTCCGACTGGGCGCGCCGGTTGATGCTCCTCTGGTAGGCGGTCATGGCGAAGCAGACGATGGCCACCACCACCGCGTAGGCGATGGCCAGGTCGAAGGCGAGCTCGCGGCCGCCCTCGCGCAGGTCGAGCACCGCGGTGAGGAAGGCGTAGAAGCACAGCAGCATCAGGATGCTGCCGTTGAGCGCCGCCACCAGCGGCTCCAGGTGCCAGTAGCCGTGCTGGAAGCGCTCGCTGGCCTCGCGCACCGCCAGGCGCGCCACCAGCAGCGCCAGCCCCGACATCGCCGCGTCGATGGTGGAGAAGACGCCGTCGAAGAGGATCGACTGGGAGCCGGCCGCCAGGCCCACGCTCACCCCCAGGCTCGAGACCACCAGGGTCATCACGATGGAGAGCTTCAGGGCGCGCTGCTCGAGGGTGGCTTGCATGGTGGGGTCTCGTGAATCGACAAAGGGCCATGGTAGCGAAGCGCCGCCGGGGCGGGAATCGCCCGGCTCAACGCTGCCCGGCCATGCCTGCGTTGACGGCTCCCCGGCCCGCCCCCTGGCTACGCCGGCGCCCCTCCGCCAGACTGGAGTGACATCCTCGCCGCCGCGTCCCGCGCGGCGGCCACGCCGACAGGAGGGCACCATGAGTCAGCCGATCATCGCCGACAACAAGCCGCAGAAGGTCACCCTGGAGCAGGGCAAGGAGTACGCCTTCTGTCGCTGCGGGCGCTCGAAGGACCAGCCCTTCTGTGACGGCTCCCATCAGGGAACCGGCTTCACGCCGCAGATGTTCACCGCGGAGGAGGACGGCGAGGCGTTCCTGTGCCAGTGCAAGCAGACCGGTGACGCCCCCTACTGCGACGGCACCCACCAGAACTTCGACGCCGATCAGGTGGGCCAGGAGGCCCCGGAGCCGGAGGAGGCGAAGGGTGACGGCATGCCCGAGGCGAAGGCCACCGAGGAGGAGCCCACCGTCGAGTTCATTCACCAGCTGGCCCGCGAGGGGCTCGAGGGCGTGGGACGCCATGGCCCCATCGACGCCATGGGCGTGCCGCGCCACCGCCTGCCAAGCTGGGACGACCTGCAGCTGATGGTGGCCCAGCTCGCCACCCAGCCACTGCTCGACGACGCCGAGGTCGACACCCACCTGGTGGTGGGCCCCGAGGCCAGGAAGCCGCTCACCCTCGAGACGCCTGTGCTGGTCTCCGACATGAGCTTCGGCGCCCTCTCCGAGGAGGCCAAGACGGCGCTGGCGCGCGGCGCCGAGCGGGCCGGCACCGGCATCTGTTCCGGCGAGGGCGGCATGCTGCCCGAGGAGCAGGCCGAGAACTCCCGCTACTTCTATGAATTGGCCAGCGCCCGCTTCGGCTACGAGGAAGCGCTTCTCGAGAAGGTGCAGGCGTTCCACTTCAAGGGCGGCCAGGCGGCCAAGACCGGCACCGGCGGCCACCTGCCCGGTAGCAAGGTGACCGGCAAGATCGCCGAGGTACGTGGCCTTGAGGAGGGGCAGCCCGCCGAGTCGCCGGCCACCTTCGAGGACCTGCACTCGGTGGATGACTTTCGCCGCTTCGCCGACCGTGTGCGCGAGGTCACCGGCGGCATCCCGGTGGGATTCAAGCTCAGCGCCAACCATATCGAGCGCGACATCCAGTTCGCCCTGGACGCCGGCGCCGACTACCTGATCCTCGACGGCCGCGGCGGCGGCACCGGCGCGTCGCCGCTGATGTTCCGCGACCATATCAGCGTGCCCACCATCCCCGCCCTGGCCCGCGCCCGGCGCTACCTCGACCACGAGGGGGTGAGCGGGCGCGTCACTCTCATCGTCACCGGCGGGCTGCGCCTGCCCATCGACTTCGTCAAGGCGCTGGCGCTGGGCGCCGACGGCGTGGCCATCGCCAACAGCGCCATGCAGTCCATCGGCTGCGTGGCGGCGCGCATCTGCCACACCAACAACTGCCCGGCGGGGATCGCCACCCAGCGTGGCGACCTGCGCCAGCGCCTCGACGTCGACAGGTCCGCCGCCCAGCTCGAACGCTTCCTGCGTGCCTCCACCGGGCTGATGCAGGTGATGGCCCGTGCCTGCGGCCACGACCGCCTGGCCGGCCTCAACCCCAACGACCTGGCCACCTGGAAGCGCGAGATGGCGCTGCTCAGCGGGGTTCGCTACGCCGGCGTGATGGAGCCGGGGGCGTGAGGGTCACGGCGGCGGAGGCCGAGCCGCGGGTGCCCGGCGGGGAGGCGGACGCCACCGCGGCGCGCGTCCGGGTCGCCCGCCTGGCAGCGGACTCGCCCCACCTGCTGACCCTGGCGCGCTGGGCGTTCGCCCAGTGGGGTCACCTCGACCCCGACCGGCGCCTCGACCAGGCGCTGGCCGACTTCCGCGACCAGTGCGGCGAGGGCGGGCGGCCCTCGATGTTCGTCGCCATGGCCGGCGACACGCCGGTGGGCATGGCCAGCCTGATCGACGACGACATGCCTGACCGCCCGGCGCTCAACCCCTGGCTCGCCTCGGTCTATGTCCGCCCGGAGTGGCGCGGCCATGGCATCGCCTCGCGCCTGGTGCGCCGCGTGGAGCAGGAGGCAAGCGAGCACGGCATCGCCACCCTGCACCTGTTCACCCCGGACCGCCAGGCGCTCTACCGCCGGCTGGGCTGGCGTGCCGTGGAGGAGCGTGACTATCGCGGCGAACGGGTCACCATCATGCGCCTTGAGCTGGCGCGATAGCGTCATCCCGACATCGGAGGTTCCCATGCGACTCGAAGGCTCCTGTCACTGCGGTGCCGTGCGCTTCACCCTGGAGGCGCCGCACCCCTATCCCTACCAGCGCTGCTACTGCTCCATCTGCCGCAAGACCGCGGGAGGCGGCGGCTACGCCATCAACCTTGGCGGCCGCGCCGCGACCCTCGAGGTCCAGGGAAAGGAGAACACGGGCGTCTACCGCGCCGTCATCGATGGCGAGCAGAGCCCTGGAGAGCGCCATTTCTGCCGTCACTGCGCCAGCGCGCTGTGGGTCTATGACCCGCGCTGGCCGGAACTGGTGCACCCCTTCGCCTCCGCCATCGACAGCGAGCTGCCGATCCCGCCGGAGCGGGTCCACCTGCTGCTGGGCAGCAAGGCCGGCTGGGTCGAGGTCGAGGCGCGGGAGAACGACCGCTGCTTCGACGAGTACCCCGAGGAGAGCCTCGCCGAGTGGCATCGTCGGCTGGGGCTGGAGACACCCTAGGCGTCCAGGCGCCAGGCCGGCGGACAGGCAAGAGAAGGCCAGACAAGAGAAAGGCGGCACCCGATCGGGTGCCGCCTTCGCGCCTGGTGCCGGCCGCCGGGGGCGGGTCAGTCGGCGCGGGTGGCGGCCTTCGCCGCGGGGGCGATGATGCCCTGCTCCCGGGCCATGGCATAGGCGGCCCTGGGGCCCGCCCACAGCGAGGGCAGCAGCACCAGCGAGACGGGGATCGCGGTGATCACGATGAACTGCTGCAGGGCGCCGATCTGCCCGGCGCCCATGTAGAGCAGGATGCCCGCCATCAGCGCCTTGGCGATGCCCCAGAAGGCGCGTACCAGGCGGTTCGGCGCGTCGTGGCCGGTGCACACCACGGCGATGGCGTAGCTCATGGAATCACCGGTGGTGGCCACGAAGATGCTGGTCAGCAGCAGGATCGCCAGGGCCATCAGGGGGCCGCCCGGCAGCGCCTGGGCCACGGTCAATGTCGCCACGTCGAACTGGAAGTTGTTCAGCGCCTCGGCCAGGTCGATCGCCCCGGTCAGCTGGTAGTGGATGCCCGAGCCGCCCAGCAGGGTGAACCAGATCGCGGTGGCCAGCGGGGCCATCACCGCCACGGCGAGGATCATCTCGCGGATGGTGCGCCCGCGGGAGATGCGTGCCACGAAGATCGCCATCAGCGGCGCATAGCCGATGAACCAGGCGAAGAAGAACACCGTCCACCACTGCATCCACCAGGCCGGGGCGGTCTCGGCGGTCATGGTGGCCATGGTGAAGAACGACGACAGGTACTCGCCGAAGCCCTGGCTGAAGGCGTTGACCAGGAACAGGGTAGGGCCGGCCACCAGGATCACCGCGGCGATGGCCAGCGCCAGGAAGACGTTGAAGCGCGACAGGATCTGGATGCCCTTGTGGATGCCGGTCATCGCCGAGGTGACATAGACCCCCGCCAGCAGCACCAAGATGCCGAGCTGGGTGGCATAACCCTCGCTGACGCCGAACAGCTCGTGCAGGCCGAAGCTCATCTGGGTGGCCAGGAAGCCGATGGGACCGACGGTGCCCGCGACCACGGCGATCACGCAGCAGGCATCCACCACGCTGCCCAGCGCCCCCTTCATGACGCGTTCGCCGAGCACCGGGTAGAGCAGGGTGCGCGGCTGCAGCGGCTGGCCCTTCACGTAGTGGGCGTGGGCCAGCACGATGGCGGAGAGCGAGCCCAGCACCGCCCAGGCCAGAAAGCCCCAGTGCATGAACGACTGGGCGAGGGCCCCGGCCACTGCCTCGGCGGTGCCCGCCTCGGTGTCGAAGGCCGGCGGGGTCACCACGAAGTGGTAGACCGGCTCGCCCGCGGCGAAGAAGACGCCGCCCCCGGCCAGCAGGGTACACATGATCATCGACAGCCACTTGAAGGTGCCGATCTGCGGGCTCTCCAGGTTGCCGACCCGGGCGCCGGCCGCCGGCGAGATGGCCACGCCGATGGCGATCAGGAAGGTCAGCAGCAGCAGGAGCTGGAAGTAGGTGCCCAGGGTGGCCGCCGTCCAGGCGAAGCCGGCGCCGATGCTGTCGGCCACCAGGTCGATGTCGAAGAGCGACAGGCCGACGAAGGCGATGATGAAGCCGACCGTGAGCAGCAGCACGATGGGGTCGCCCAGGCGCGACGGCGCCGAGGCCCTGGCGGGTGCAGGGGGTGGGGTAGAAGGTATGGGAATGCTCTAGTTGCGGAGGATGTGTGCGTCGATGGGACGTGACGCCGACCAGAGCGATGGCATGGTAACAACATTCGACTTAGGCCTAAAGGGTGATCTGGCTCGGAGCGGATGACACCATGCCATTCCCAGGGCTATCGCAGTTACC
>NZ_AXCA01000169.1:0-33093 GCF_000475415.1 Halomonas sp. PBN3
AAGCTGTCGGCCAGGCCGATGCCCATCACCGGCAGCGAGCCCAGGCACAGCAGCCAGGTATAGGCGCGACGGGGACCGATCTTGTCGCAGAGTACGCCGATCACCAGGCGCACGAGGATGGTGATGGCCACGGAGGCGATGATGGTGTTGCCGATCTGGGTCTTGGTCAGCCCCAGGTCGTCGCGTACCACCGCCATCAACGGGGCGATGCCGAACCAGCCGAAGAAGCAGATATGGAAGGCGAACCAGGAGAAGTGGAAGGCGCGCATCTGGGGGGTGCTGAAGTTCAACAGGCGGATTCTGTTGGCCTTGTTGTGGATTTCCATGGGGGTACCTCGTCGAATGACGTTCGAACACACGATCTCTTGGGCCTTCGCCGTTGAAGGTCGGGTCCGACGCACTCGTACCCCAGGGGCCTGGTCCACGTCAGGGTCTCACTGTCTCCTTACATGCATAAGCATTGCCATATTGAGGAAATTTTTTAATTTACATGATGTTGCATTGATTCATGTGGGAGGGGGAGCGCTCATTGAGGACGAGGTTTGCTGCATCGCCGCTCACCGCAGTGGCGGCATGCCCTGCCTTGGTGCCCGATGCCGGACGACCAGGGACGATGGGGCCGCCCCGGCCTTGACGGTCAGCGCTGCAGGGCCAGGTGTCGGCCGTCGCGGGGGCAGCGCAGGAAGGCCGAGTCGGCCAGCCATTCGGGATCGGGATAGTAGGTGAACAGGTACTGGCTCTCCTTGATGCTGTCGATCAGCGGCACCGCGATCTCCTCGCGGACCGCCGGGCAGCCGTGACTGCGCCCCAGCCTGCCGGTGCGCTCGATGAAGGACTCGCTGACGTAGTCGGCGCCGTGCATGACGATGGCGCGCTGGAAGGCCTTGTCGTTGACGCCGGGCTCGAGGCCCTCCAGGCGCAGCGAGTAGCCGTTGCTGCCCTCGTAGCTGTTGAGGGTGCGGAACAGGCCGATGCTCGACTGGTGGCTGTTCGGCACGTTGGAGAACTCGCTGGCCAGGGCATCGCCGGAGCCCTGGCCGTGGGAGACCAGTTCGCGGAACATCAGCCGGTCGTGGACCAGGTCGAACACCCACAGCCGCTGCTCGGTGGAGGGCAGCGAGAAGTCGATCACCGCCAGCCGCTCGGCGCCGGGATCGGCGCAGGAGAGGGCCTGGGCCGCCAGGCGCAGGACCTGCGGGTCGGCGGTGGGAGCGAGGTCCGTCAGGCGGTTCGAAAGCGGGGAGGGCGGCGCGAGCGGCGTCACCGCCCGGGCGAGGAAGTCCCGCGCCGAGGCGGGAATGGCCAGCAGCAGGGCGGCGGCCAGCAGCGGAGCCATCAGGCTCCTTGAGCGTGGCAAGGACATACGGCGTCTCATGTGGTGAGGTGGGGTGGTCATCTGTCGGTGCTCGGGGCCTCGCGTGTCGGTCATGGCCGGGCGCCATGTCGCCGGTTTGTCGTATTATGAACAAGGCGGTCAGGGAGACCAGTCTCATCAGTCGAGTGCCAGGAGGCCACATCATGCGAGTCGCGAACGTCCTACCCCGAGAGCTGCGGCGCAGTGGCATGGTCTTGCTGCTGGCCTGTTGGCCGGCCGCGGCGAGTGCCGAGGCCCCGGCCGCTCCTGTCGATGGGGGCGCCCCGGCGGACGAGCCGGCCGCGGTGGTCGCCCCGTCCCCGCTGGGCGAGCGCCTCGAGGCGGCCTCGCCGCGACTGGCGCGCTTCTACGCGCTGCAGGGCGGCGCGCCAGTCTGGCAAGATCGCGCGGCGGTGGCCACCCTGATCGCGCTGCTCGAGGCCCTCGAGGACGACGGGCTCGATCCCGGCGACTATCGCCCCGAGCGGCTGGCGCGGGAGGCCGAGACCGCGCTCGTTCCGGCGGCCTCGGAGGCCGCCCGGGCGCGCTTCGACCTGGACGCCAGCCGCGCCCTGCTCGACGCCCTGACCCAGCTGCAGCGCGGGCGCCTCGATCCTCGCGACGTCTATCCCGACTGGGAGATTCCGGTGGCCCCGCCGCGCCTGGATCTGGTCGGCATCGTGCGGGCCCTCCAGGCCGGTGACGCGGAGGCGGTGCTGGCCCTGGCACGCCCCGAGGGCGAGACCTACGCCGGGCTGCGCCAGGCGCTGACGCGCTATCGCCATATCGCCCGCCTGGGCGGCTGGCCGACCCTGCCGGCGCGCCAGACGCCGCTGCGGCCCGGCGACGTCGACGAGGACGTGGCGCTGCTGCGCCGCCGCCTGGCGATGATCGGCGAGCTCGAGGTGATGGCCGCCGACGTGACGCACTATCTCCCGAGCCTTCCCGACATCGCCCTCGAGGCGCCGGCCCAGAACCGCTTCGATGACACCCTGGCGGCCGCGGTGAGGCGTTTCCAGCGCCGGCACATGCTGGCCGAGGACGGCGTGATCGGCCCGCGCACCCGGGCGGCGCTCAACGTGCCGGCCCGGGTGCGCATCGAGACCCTGCGCGCCAATCTGGAGCGGGCCCGCTGGCTCTCCGGCGAGCGCCCCGAGTGGCGGCTGGAGGTCGACCTGGCTGGCCAGCGGCTCGACTATCATCGCCCGAACGGCGAGCGCTGGGGCACGCGGGTCATCGTCGGCCAGCCCGACCGCGCCTCGCCGGTGCTGCGCTCCGAGATCACCTATCTGACCCTGAACCCCACCTGGACGGTGCCGCCGACCATCATGCGCGAGGACGTGCTGCCCCGGGTTCGGCGCGACCTCGGTTACCTGAGCGAGCACGACATGGAGGCGATCGACCCGCAGGGCCGCCGCCTGGACCCCGAGGCCGTCGACTGGCAGCAGCCTGGCGCGGTGATGCTGCGCCAGCGCGCCGGCCCGCGCAACCCGCTCGGCCGGCTGGTGCTGCGCTTCCCCAACGACCATCTGGTCTACCTGCACGATACCCCGGCCCGGGGGCTCTTCCAGCGCCCGCAACGGGCGCTGAGCTCCGGCTGCATCCGCGTGGAGAACGTCGACGAGCTGACCCGGCTGCTGATCGACGACAGCGGCTCGCCCATCGCCCTGGAGCGCCGGCTGGCCGGCGGCGCGACCGACAACGTCTCGCTGGCCAGGCCGGTGCCGCTGGCGCTGCACTACTGGACCGCCGAGGGCGAGGCGGGCGGCCTGGCGAGTTTCCGGCCGGACGTCTACGACCGCGACCCGGCGCTGATGGCCGCCCTGGCCGACGCCCCGGCCAGCTGACGGCGTCTGCCGTCAGCGCTACTCGTAGCCCTTGGCCTGCAGCCGGAACAGCCTGGCATAGCGGCCATTGGCGGCCATCAGGCTCGCGTGGTCGCCCTGCTCGAGGATCTCGCCGCCGTCGATGACCAGGATCTGGTCGGCGGCGCGCACCGTGGAGAAGCGGTGGGAGATCAGGATGGTCATCTTGTCGTGGCTGTGCTCGCGGAAGTCGGCGAAGACCGCCGCCTCGGCGGCGGCGTCCATGGCCGCGGTGGGCTCGTCGAGCACCAGGATGTCGGCGCTCTCGCGCATGTAGGCCCGGGAGAGGGCGATCTTCTGCCACTGGCCGCCGGAGAGCTCCTGGCCCCCCTTGAACCAGCGTCCCAGCTGGGTGTGGAAGCCCTCGGGCATCTCGGCGATGAAGTCGTCGGCCAGGCCGCGTCGCGCCGCCTCCTGCCAGCGCGCCTCGTCCTCGAAGGCCGCCACATCGCCGGCGCCCAGATTCTCGCCCACCTTAAGCTGGTAGCGCACGAAGTCCTGGAAAATCACCCCGATGCGCCGCCGCAGGGCCCGGATGTCCCACTCGGCGAGGTCGCTGCCGTCGAGCAGGATGCGCCCCTCGCTCGGGGCGTAGAGGCGGGTGAGCAGCTTGATCAGGGTGGTCTTGCCCGAGCCGTTGGCGCCCACCAGGGCCAGGCTCTGGCCCGGGCGGAGGTGCAGCGAGATGCCCGTGAGCGCGGGGCGCTCGGCGCCGGGGTAGGTGAAGCCGACGTTCTCGAAGCGGATGCCGTCGCCGGGGTGGGCGCCCGCCGTCAGCGAGCCGGCGTCGGGGGGAGTGGGCTGCTCCAGGTACTCGTAGAGGTTGGAGAGGTAGAGGTTGTCCTCGTACATGCCGCCGATCGCGGTGAGGCTCGCCGAGAGTGCTCCCTGGCCCTGCCGGAACACCATCAGGTACATGGTCATCTCGCCCAGGGTCAGGCGCCCGGTGACGGTCTCCGCCACCACCCAGGCGTAGGCCAGGTAGAAGGCGAGGGTGCCCAGCAGGCCGAGGGCGAAGCCCCACCCCTCGCGGCGCAGGGTCAGGCGGCGATCCTCGGCGTAGAGGGTGTCGAAGATGCGCCGGTAGCGGTCGAGCAGCAGCGGCTCCAGGCCGAACAGCTTGACCTCCTTGATGCTGTCCTCCCGGGCCAGCACCGTCTCCAGGTACATCTGCATGCGGGTCTGGGGCGAGCGCCAGCGGAACAGCCGGAAGGCATCGCCGGAGAACTTGGCCTCGGAGAGGAACACCGGCAGCGCGCCCGCCACCAGCAGCAGCGGCGCCCAGGGCGAGAACTGCACCAGCAGCACCCCGAAGCTGGCCAGCGAGATGGCGTTCTGGGCCAGGCCGAAGGTCTTGTTGACCAGCCCCAGCGGGCGCACCGAGGCCTCGCGACGGGCCCGGGTGAGCTTGTCGTAGAACTCCGAGTCCTCGAACTGGGCCAGGCTTAGGGTGCCGGTCTTCTCGAGGATCATCACGTTGACCTTCTGCCCCAGCAGGGCGCGCAGCAGCGACTGCTGGGCGGAGAGGGCGCGCTGGGCCAGGGCGATGGTGGCGACCACCGCGGCCTCGGCCAGCACGTAGCGCAGCACCGACCACCAGGCGACCTGGCCGGTCTCGGCATGGCGTTCCATGGCGGCGACCACGGCGTCGACGATCAGCTGGCCGAGCCAGGCCGCCACCGCCGGCAGCACCCCGGCCACCAGGGTGGCCACGGCGAGCCCGATGGTAAGGGAGCGCGAGGTCTGCCACACCAGCGCCAGGGCGCGGCGGCTGTAGCGGAAGACGCCGAGGAAGGCGGCGAGGCGGTTCTCGGGGGGCGGCGCGGGGCGGGGCGAGCGAGAGGACACGGTGGCTCCTGTCAGATGCAAGGCGCCCCGCACGAGGGCGGGGCGCAGGCGGGGCGGGCGGTGGAGGCGACGGCGATCAGCCCTCGTCGCCCTCCGCGGCGTCCTCGGACTCGCCGCCGGTGCTGGCCACCACCGGGCCGGTCTCGCCGGAGCGCAGGGTGGCGAGCAAGGGCTCGGCCTCGCGCTGGAAGGCCACCAGCCGATCGCCGGTCAGGCTCCTGTTCTCGGGCAGCTTGACCTTCATGGCGTCGACCTGGTTGTTGTTGACCAGCACCTCGTAGTGCAAGTGGGGGCCGGTGCTGCGGCCGGTGTTGCCCGACAGGGCGATGCGCTGCCCCATGGTGACCCGCTCGCCGGGGCTGACCAGCGGCTTGGAGAGGTGCAGGTAGCGGGTGCGGTAGCCGTTGTCGTGGCGGATCACCACGTAGCGGCCGGCGGCGAAGTGGTTGCTGACCTTCTCCACCACGCCATCGGAGGGGGAGGTGACCGGGGTGCCGATGGGCATGGCGAAGTCGGTGCCCTTGTGGGGGCTTATGCGGCCGGTGACCGGGTGCTTGCGGCGCGGGTTGAAGTTGGAGCTCAGCCGGTAGCGACCCTCGAAGGGGTAGCGGGCGAAGGCGGGATCGAGGCTCTCGCCCTCCGGGGTGTAGAAGTTGTTGTCGGCGCTGTTGCGCACCAGGGTCAGGTCGGTGCGCTCGCCCTGGTACTGAACGGCGAGGATGCGCGGGTCGAAGCTCTCGCCGTCGACCACGTCGGACTCGACCAGCACCTGGAAACGATCGCCGCGACGGGTGTCGCGGCGGAAGTCGAGTTTCTTGCCCAGCACGTGGGTCAGGCGCGAGACCTCGGTGCTGGAGAGGCCGGTGGCCTGGGCCGAGCGGGCGAAGCTGCCGCTGACGCTGCCGGCGAAGAGGCGCTGGGCGGCCTCGCCGGTGCGCTCGATGACCGCCACCTCGAAGCCGTCGGCCTCGCCCTCGCCGCGCTCGGCGACGAAGCCGCTGCGGGCGTCGCGCATCAGGCGCAGGGAGAGCAGCTTGCCGTCCTCGTCGAGCTGGTAGTCGAAGCGAGTGCCGACCCGCCAGCGGGTGAGGACGTTCTTGTCGGGCAGCTGCTCGAGCAGGGCCATCACCTCGCTGTAGCCGAGGCCCAGGCGCTCCTGGGCCATCACCGCGAAGGTGTCGCCGCGCTGGACGGTGTAGGTCTCCCACTCCGGCACATAGGGCTCGGTGGCGGCGATCTCCTCCTCGAGGATGATCGGGCCATCCTCGAACAGGCTGAGCTCCTCCTCGGGGATCTCCTCGTAGGAGGTGGCGTCGGCCAGCAGGCTGCCGTCGTGGTCGAGCATGCCGGCGCCGATGGTGCCGATCACGGTAGCGATATGGATGGCGCCCTGGTCAAGCGCGACCGCGCTCGGCTCGTTCACCCGGCCGGCCGCGGCGATGGCCGTCTCGCTGAGCCTGTGGTCCTTGGCCACCTCGAGGTCGCCGGCGGTGGTTGCCGGGCGGGCCAGCAGCGGCGGCACCGCCGCGGCGTCGGCCTCCGCGACCAGGTCGAGGTCGATCACCTCGCTGGGCTTCAGCTGGGAGAGCGGCACGTGGCGGCGGGTCGCCTCCAGGGCCTGGTTGGCGAGGTCGATGGCCTCGCCAACCTGGTGACGCTGGAGGTTCAGCGAGGGCAGGCCGGGAGAGGCGTCGGCATCGAGGGGGACGATGACGGTGTCCAGCGCGCGGGACTCCCGCTGGACATCCTGGTAGGTGGTGACGATCTTCTGTGCGCCCAGCACGGTGACCATGGTGGCAACCGGTAACAGCAATAGCTTGTGCGTGCGGGGCAGCGAATGGAGGATTCGCAGCATGGGTAATGGCCAGTGAATAGAGGTAAAGGTGACAAAAAGGCCTCTGAACCATAACCCATGGTGGGGGTATTGCCTAGGCTGTATGCATGCACAGGCGTAGGCCCCGGCGCCATGACAGCACCAGAGCGGTGAGATGCCGAGTTCTCAGTGAACACTGTTTGCTAATTATTCATTGGACCGAATCCGCCCGGGTTTTGCAACCCGGGCGGTGGTCAACCCAGGGCTATCGCAGATAGCCTGGCTGCTCGATAGCTCGGGGCTGATCTGGCGATAAGCCTACGAGGAGGCGCTGTAAATACCTCCCTGTACGCTACCTCGGCCGTCCCTGGTCCTCGGACCTCCTCTTCGGCTTATCCCCAGCGCCCCTTGGTTCGGTAACTGCGATAGCCCTGGTGGTCAACCGACCTGGCTCAGGCGGTGCCGCTTGTGAAGGTGCCGTCGCGGTAGTCGCGCAGCGCCTGCTGAAGCTCCGCCTGGGTGTTCATCACGAAGGGGCCATAGTGGGCAATGGGCTCGCCATGGGGGACTCCCGCCAGTAGCAGCGCCTCGGCGCCCTTGCTGCTCGACAGCATCAGGCGCTCTCCCTCGCCCAGCCGGGCCAGGTGGCCGGCACCGACGCGCGTCTCGCCGATGGCCAGCTCGCCGCCGAAGACATAGACCAGCAGGGTCGGGGCGTCCTGAGCCAGGGTGAGGCGTGCGCCCGTCGCGAGGCTCAGATGGGCCACCGCGCCGTCGCCCGCCAGGGCCTCCAGCGGGCCCTCGACGCCCTCGCCGCTCGCCAGTCGCCAGCGGCCGCCCAGGGCCACCAGCCAGCTGTCGCCCTCGACGAGCCGCGGCATCTCGCTGCCGCGCACATCGCGATAGGTCGGCGCGCTCATCTTGTCGCGGGCCGGCAGGTTGAGCCACAGCTGGAAGGCGTGCAGCCCCTGGTGGTCGGTCAACGGCATCTCGGAGTGCACGATGCCGCGCCCGGTATGCATCCACTGGGCGTCGCCCGCGCGGATGGTGCTGGCATGCCCGAGGTGGTCCTCGTGGGTGAGGCCGCCGTGGATCACGTAGGTGAGGGTCTGCATGCCACGGTGCGGGTGGGGTGGGAAGCCGCCGATGTAGTCGTCGGGGCGCTCGGATCCCAGCTCGTCGAGCATCAGGAAGGGATCGAGGCCGCCGCCGAAGTCGTGGATCCGCTTGATCTTGACGCCGTCGCCATCCTGGCTGGGTTGGCTGGGCTGCAGGTGTTCGACCAGGCGCAGGGCAGGGGTGGTCATGACGCTCTCCTCGCGGTGACGCAGTGATATTTGCCTGGCATTCTAGGCCGATTTTTTCGAAGATTAAGCGCATAGTTTTGCTTGGTTCATTCGAGGAGTTCGAAATGTCGCGAGTCACCCTGGCGCAGTGGCAGATGCTGGCGGCGGTGGTCGATCATGGCGGTTTCGCCCGTGCCGCCGAGGCCATCCACAAGAGCCCCTCCACCCTCAATCACGCGGTGCACAAGCTCGAGGAGCAGCTGGGGGTGCGGGTGCTCGAGCCCGCGGGGCGCCAGGTGCGCCTGACCGAGGCGGGCGAGATGCTGTTGCGCCGCGCGCGCCAGCTGATCGAGAGCGCCGAGGCGCTGGAGGATGTCGCCGGCAGCCTGGCCGAGGGGCTGGAGGCCGAGGTGGTGTTGGCGGTGGACCAGGTGTTCCCGTCGGATGCCCTGGCACGGGCGTTGGCCACCTTCTCGGCGGCCTTCCCCCATGTGCGTGTCCAGCTTCACGAAACGGTGCTCAACGGTGGCATCGAGATGCTCTATGACGGCAGCGCCGACCTGGTGATCTCCGGGCTTGCCGCCCAGGGCTTCCTCGGCGAGCCGCTGGTGACGGTGCGCTTCGTCGCCGTGGCCCACCCCGATCACCCGCTGCATGCCCTGGGCAGGACCCTGGACCTGCGCGACCTGGTGCAGCATCGCCAGCTGGTGGTGCGCGACTCGGCCCAGCGCCAGTCACTCGACTCTGGCTGGCTCAAGGCGGAGCAGCGCTGGACCGTGAGCCACCTGGAGACCTCCATCGACATGGTGAAGCGCGGCCTGGGCTTCGCCTGGCTGCCGGAGACCCGCCTCGGCGAGGCGCTCGAGGCAGGGCGGCTTGCGCCGCTGCCCCTCGCCGCCGGCGGAATCCGCGAGATCCCCGTGCAGCTGATCCATCGCGACCGTGACCGCGCCGGGCCTGCCACCCGGGCCATGGCCGAGGCCCTGACCACGGAGGCGATGCGCTGCCTCGACGCTGTGCCATTCGAAACTATCGAATAGAAGCACTCATTATCTGCGCTGATACGTCGACGATATCGCCTTACCCTTGGGGCAATCTTCAATGACGGGGAGGCGACTCCCGAGGAGCATGACATGGGCCTTCTGATCGACGGCGTCTGGCACGACCAGTGGTACGACACCGACAAGCATGGCGGCGAGTTCGTGCGCGAATCCGCCAAGCTGCGCGACTGGGTCACCCCCGACGGCGCACCGGGTCCCGATGGCCAGCCGGGCCTGCCGGCCGAGGCAGGGCGCTACCACCTCTATGTCTCCCTGGCCTGTCCCTGGGCACACCGGGTGATGATCCTGCGCAAGCTTAAGGGGCTGGAGTCGCTGATCGGCCTCTCCCACGTCAGCCCGTTGATGCTCGACCAGGGCTGGACCTACCACGAGGACGAGGGCTCCAGCGGCGATCCGGTCAACGGCGTGACCTACCACCGCGAGCTCTACACCCTCACCGACCCGCACTACACCGGCCGGGTCACGGTGCCGGCGCTGTGGGACCGGCAGGAGGGTCGCATCGTCAACAACGAGTCCGCCGAGCTGCTGCGCATGCTCAATGGGGCCTTCGATGGCCTCACCGGCAACCGCCTGGACTTCTATCCCGAGGACCTGCGCGCGACCATCGATGCGGTCAATGCTGACGTCTACGACCACATCAACAACGGCGTCTACAAGTCGGGCTTCGCCACCGACCAGCGGGTTTACGAGAAGCATGTGGTGGCGCTGTTCGAGGCGCTGGACCGCATGGAGGCGCGCCTGGCCGAGCACCGCTACCTGGCCGGCGAGTGGCTCACCGAGGCGGATATCCGGCTCTTCACCACCCTGGTGCGCTTCGACGCCGTCTACCACGGCCACTTCAAGTGCAACCTGCGTCGCATAGAGGACTACCCCAACCTCTCGAACTATCTGCGCGAGCTCTACCAGTGGCCGGGCGTGAAGGAGACGGTGGACTTCGACCATATCAAGCGCCACTACTACTACAGCCACGACACCATCAATCCCACCCGGATCGTGCCCCACGGCCCGCTGCTGGAACTGGAACGCCCCCACGACCGCGAGCGCCTGCCGGGACAGGGAATAAGGGGCAATGCTCCCTAGTGAAGCGAGAAGCGCCGGGGGCAGGCCGTAGAGGAGGTCCTACGCCAGGGGTGAGGAGCACTGCTCCGAACGGGCTGGCCATGGATGGTCAGCACCGGCCCTGCAAGCGGAGCAGGACGCGAGAGCGAAGCAGGGCGTCGGTAGCTTCCAGGGAGGGATTTACAGCGCCTCTTCGACGGTCCGGCGCTCCGGGGCCTGCCGCCGGAAAAGCTTCGAACGTTTTTTGCTAGAATGCGCCCAACTTCCCGACCCGATACGAGACCCATGACCGACCAGATCCAGCGCTTCCTGTTCGACAACACCAACGTGCGCGGTGAGCTCGTCACCCTGGAGCAGGCCTACGCCGAGGTGCTCGACCGCCACGACTACCCGGCGCCGGTCAACCGGCTGCTGGGCGAGCTGGTGGCCGCGGTGGCGCTGCTCACCGATACCGTCAAGCTCGACGGCACCCTGAGCCTGGAGGTGCGCGGCAGCGGCCCCCTGGCGCTGCTGATGGCCGAGTCCAACCCGGGCGGCGAGCTGCGTGCCATCGCCCGCCTCGCCGAGGACGCCGAGATGCCCGCCGACGATGCCGGCTTCCGTGAGCTGCTCGGTGACGGTCAGATCATGATCACCCTGGACCCCCGCGAGGGGCATCGCTACCAGGGCATCGTCGCCCTCGACCAGGAGAGCCTGGCGGCCTGCCTGGCCGCCTACTTCGCCCAGTCCGAGCAGTTGCCGACCCGGCTGTGGCTGGCCGCCGACGGCCAGCGTGCCGGGGGCCTGCTGCTCCAGCGCATGCCCGATGAGTCGCAGAACCAGGATGTCGACGCCTGGGAGCGCACCCTGCACCTGGCCGACACCGTCAAGGCCGAGGAGCTCACCGGCCTGGCCCCCGAGGAGCTGCTGCACCGCCTCTACCACGAAGAGACGGTGCGAGTCTTCGCGCCCAAGCCGCTGCGCTTCGGCTGCACCTGTTCCCGGGAGCGTATCGCCGGTGCCCTGGTGACCCTGGGGGCCGAGGAGCTGCGCGACGTGGTGGCGGAGCAGGGCGGCATCGAGACCCAGTGCCACTTCTGCCACAGCCGCTACGCCTTCAGTGCCGAGGAGGTCGAGGCGCTGCTCGCCGAGTCCAGCACGCCGACGCCCACCCTGCACTGAGGCCGTGCGTGAAGGCGTCGTGCCCGGCGCCCGCCCGGCTGTCGCCGCCGATATTGCGCTGCACAAGAGCATCGGCGGCGAAATCCTTTCATGTTGTAGAAAAACTACATGAATTTCGCCTAAAAATGGCGTTTCCCGCCCCGGCCCTTTTTGCCATAATGGCGCCGTTTTCAGGCGCGACCCCCCACAGAAGACGGCCCACCGTCCGCCCGGTCGCTATCCCTCCCCCGGCTTTTCCGCGTCTTCGGCGACGCCAGGCACACGAGAGAATCGGCCCTCCGGCCCAGGAATCGACATGACCACACCCCAAGCTTCTCACGCCCACGTCAATCTCAGCAGCGCCGAACTGATCGAGCGGGCGGTGACCCGCGGCGAAGGCCGCCTGTCCGCCAACGGCGCCCTGGTGGTGAGCACCGGCGTGCGTACCGGCCGCTCGCCCAAGGATCGCTACATCGTCGACGAGCCGTCCACCAGCGACAAGATCGACTGGGGCAGCGTCAACCGTCCCTTCGACGCCGAGAAGTTCGACGCCCTGTGGGCGCGGGTCGAGGACTACCTGCTGGGCAAGGAGCACTTCGTCTCCGAGCTGCACGTGGGCAGCGACCCGATCCACTACCTGCCGGTGCGGGTGGCCACCGAGACCGCCTGGCAGAACCTCTTCGGGCGGACCATGTTCGTGCGCCCCGAGGCCTTCAACCCCTCCACCAAGGAGGAGTGGACCATCCTCAACGCCGCCGACTTCGAGTGCGACCCGGCCCGCGACGGCACCAACTCCGACGGCACCGTGATCATCCACTTCGCCCAGAAGAAAGTGCTGATCGCCGGCATGCGCTACGCCGGCGAGATGAAGAAGGCGATGTTCTCGGTGCAGAACTTCCTGCTGCCCGAGTCTGACGTGCTGCCGATGCACTGCTCCGCCAACGTCGGCGAGGATGGCGAGACCTGCCTGTTCTTCGGCCTCTCCGGTACCGGTAAGACCACCCTCTCCGCCGACCCCGGTCGCTACCTGATCGGCGACGACGAGCATGGCTGGGGCCCGGGCACCGTGTTCAACATGGAGGGGGGCTGCTACGCCAAGTGCATCGACCTCTCCGAGAAGAACGAGCCGGTGATCTGGAACGCCATCAAGTTCGGCACCGTGCTGGAGAACGTGGTCCTCGATGACCGCCGCGAGCCGGACTACGCCGACGACAGCCTGACCCAGAACTCCCGCGCCGCCTATCCGCTGGAGCATGTCGAGAAGCGCGTGCCGGAGAATCGCGCCGGCGAGCCCAACGCCATCGTCTTCCTGACCTGCGACATGAGTGGCGTGCTGCCGCCGGTGTCGGTGCTCACCAAGGAGGCCGCGGCCTACCACTTCCTCTCCGGCTACACCGCCAAGGTGGGTTCCACCGAGATGGGCTCCTCCGAGGGGCTGGCCGCCACCTTCTCCACCTGCTTCGGTGCCCCCTTCTTCCCGCGCCCGGCCCGCGAGTACGCCGACCTGCTGATCAAGCGCGTGGTCGAGAAGGACGCCCAGGTCTACCTGGTCAATACCGGCTGGACCGGCGGCGCCTACGGCGAGGGCGGAGCGCGATTCTCCATCCCCACCACCCGCGCCATCATCAGCGCCATCCAGACCGGGGTGCTGCGTGACGTCGAGACCAAGCGCATCGACGGCCTCAACCTCGACGTGCCCACCGCGGTCCCGGGGGTCGACTCCAGCCTGCTCGACCCGCGCGAGACCTGGGAGGACAAGGACGCCTACGACCGCCAGCGCCAGGAGCTGGCCGCCAAGTTCGTCGACAACTTCAAGAAGTTCGACGGCGTCAGCGAGGCGATCGTCCAGGCGGGCCCCAGCCTGACCTGATGGTCGGCCGCCGCCGGCGGCATTGGTGACCCCCAGCAGCCCCACGCGCCCCAGGCCGTGGGGCTGCTGCTTTTCACGGACGTCAAGCCTGCCGCGGGTGGGGCGCTTGTGATACCTTGTCGCGATCGATTTTCGAGCATCAGTGAAGGGGTTACATGGACGCCACCAACCGCATCATCACGCGCCTCGCCGAGGAGCTCGCCGTACGCCCGCCGCAGGTCACGGCCACGGTGGAGCTGCTCGACGGCGGGGCGACCGTGCCCTTCATCGCCCGCTACCGCAAGGAGGTCACCGGCGGGCTCGATGACACCCAGCTGCGTCAGCTCCATGAGCGCCTGGGCTACCTGCGTGAGCTGGAGGAGCGTCGCGTGGCGGTGCTGGCCGCCATCGACGAGCAGGGCAAGCTCAGCGACGAGCTGGCCGGGCTGATCCAGGCCGCCGATACCAAGCAGCGCCTGGAGGACCTCTACCTCCCCTACAAGAAGAAGCGTCGCACCAAGGCCCAGATCGCCCGGGAGGCGGGGCTCGAGCCGCTGGCCGAGGCGCTGCTGGCCGACCCCACCCTGAAGCCCGAGGCCGAGGCGGCCAGCTATCTTCGTCCCGCAGAAGGCGACATCCCCGCGGTGGAGGACGCCAAGGCGGCGCTGGACGGCGCCCGCCAGATCTTGATGGAGCGCTTCGCCGAGGACGCCGAGCTGGTCGGCCGCCTGCGCGAACGGCTGTGGCAGGAGGGCGAGCTCAGCGCCCGCGTGATCCCCGGCAAGGAGCGCGAGGGGGCCAAGTTCTCCGACTACTTCGAGCACGACGAGGCGCTGGCCAAGGCCCCCTCGCACCGGGCGCTGGCGATGTTCCGTGGCCGCAACGAGGGCGTGCTGACCCTGGCCATCCGCCTGCCGGGCGAAGAGGAGGCGCCGACCCACCCTTGCCAGGTGGCCATCGCCCGCCACTTCAACATTCACGACGAGGGGCGCGCCGCCGACGGGTGGCTGCGCGACGTGGTGCGCTGGACCTGGCGGGTCAAGCTCTATACCCACCTCGAGACCGAGCTGCTGGGCCGCCTGCGCGAGCGCGCCGAGCAGGAGGCGATCGAGGTCTTCGCCGCCAACCTCAAGGACCTGCTGCTGGCCGCCCCGGCGGGGCAGAAAGCGACGCTTGCCATCGACCCGGGCCTGCGTACCGGCTGCAAGGTCGCGGTGGTGGATGCCACCGGCCAGTTCCTGGCCCACACCACCATCTACCCCCATGCGCCGCGCAACGCCTGGGACGCCTCCCTGGCCGAGCTGGCCAGGCTGGTGGAGGCGCACGACGTGGCGCTGGTCGCCGTGGGCAACGGCACGGCGAGCCGCGAGACCGACCGCCTGGCCGGCGACCTGGTGAAACTTTTCGCCGGTAAACGCTCGCTGGCCAAGGTGATGGTCAGCGAGGCGGGGGCCTCGGTCTACTCCGCCTCCGAGTACGCCGCCCGGGAACTGCCCGACCTCGACGTCACCATCCGTGGCGCCGTCTCCATCGCCCGGCGCCTGCAGGACCCGCTCGCCGAGCTGGTCAAGATCGAGCCCAAGTCCATCGGCGTGGGCCAGTACCAGCATGACGTCTCCCAGGTGCAGCTGTCGCGAAGCCTCGAGGCGGTGATCGAGGACTGCGTCAACGCCGTGGGGGTGGACCTCAATACCGCGTCAAGCGCCTTGCTCTCCCGGGTGGCGGGCCTCTCGCCAGCGCTGGCCGACGCCATCGTCGCCCGGCGCAACGCCGAGGGTGCCTTCGCCAGCCGCAGGCAGCTGCTCGATGTCAGCCGCCTGGGGCCCAAGACCTTCGAGCAGTGCGCGGGCTTCCTGCGCATCATGAACGGCGACAACCCGCTAGACGCCAGTGCCGTGCACCCCGAGGCCTACCCGCTGGTGGAGCGTATCGCCGAGAGGAGCGGGCGTCCGCTGTCCAGCCTGATCGGCGACAGCGCCACCCTCAAGGCGGTGAAGCCCGCCGACTTCGCCGACGAGCGCTTCGGCGTGCCCACGGTCACCGACATCCTCGCCGAGCTGGACAAGCCCGGCCGTGACCCGCGCCCCGAGTTCAAGGCCGCCGAGTTCCGCGAGGGGGTCGAGACCCTCAAGGACCTGGAGCCCGGCATGGTGCTGGAGGGCAGCGTCACCAACGTCACCCACTTCGGCGCCTTCGTGGACATCGGCGTCCACCAGGACGGCCTGGTGCATATCTCGGCGCTCTCCGACCGCTTCGTCGAGGATCCACGCTCGGTGGTCAAGGCCGGCGATATCGTCAGGGTGAAGGTGATGAGCGTCGACCTGGAGCGTGCGCGCATCGGCCTCTCCATGCGCCTCGACGACCAGCCGGAGGAGGAGGGCGACAAGCCCCGGCGGCGTCGGGAAGGCAATGGCGGCGAGCGCCAGGCCCGCGGCGGCAAGCCGGCGCGCCGGGGCGGCGGGCGCGGCAACGATGCCGGCCACGGCGGGCAGATGGGCGCCCTGGGGGCGGCCCTGCTCAAGGCCAAGCAGAAACGGTGACTGCTCCCCGCCCTAAGCGCTGACGCGCCACACGGGCGAGGCTTCCCACTTCTCAGGCAGCAGCCGGCGACATGCCGGACTTACGCAAGCCTCCATGGGCAGAGACGGACAGCCCTTCCGCCTTCAACTGGATAATGCCTTGGTGCTTGATGTTCAACGCCGCGTTAATGTCCCGGTCGTGCTGTGTGTGGCAGGTTGGGCACTCCCACGACCGGATGCTTAGTGCCATTTCATCTACCTTGTACTGGCATGCGTGGCAGGTCTTGGAGCTGGCAAACCACGGGTCGATCTTGACCAGATGTTTGCCCTGCTCCTTGGCCTTGTAGTGCAGTTTCACGGTCAAGGCATGCCAGGACGCATCGCCGATGTGCTTGGCGAGGCGGGCGTTCTTCATCATGTTGCGAACCTTCAGCGTCTCGACGATCACCACTTGGTTGTCGTCAACGATCTGTCGAGAGAGCTTGTGCTGGAAGTCGTGGCGGGCATTGGCCAGCCGTTCGTGGGCCTTGGCCACGAGCAGCCTGGCTTTCGCCCGATTGGCGCTGCCTTTCTTGGTGCGGGACAACGCCTGTTGCTTACGCTTGAGGTTCTGCTGCGCTTGCTTGAGGAAGCGCGGATTGGCGGTCTTGCGGCCGTTGGAGTCAATGGTCAGATGCGACAACCCCACGTCGAGGCCGATCACCTTGCTGCCCTCGACGGATTGGATCGGCTCTGGAGCGGCCTGCTCGATGTCAAAGAGCAGCGAGGCGTAGTGCTTGCCAGTGACCGTGCGGGTCAGGGTGATGCTTTTCAGTCTCCCCTCGACCTTGCGATGCACCTTGGCCTTGATTGGCCCGAGCTTGGGCACCTTGATCCAACCGTCGCCGACCTTGACCCCGACGCAGTGATAGCTGGACTGCTTGCCCCGCTTGCTTTTGAAGCGCGGGTAACCGGCCTTCTGCTTGGGGTCGAAGAAGCGCTGGAAGGCTTGGTCAAGATTGATGCACGACTGCTGGAGAGCCATGGAGTCCGCGTCTTTCAGCCAGCCATACTGGCGGGACTTCTTAGCCACCGGTAGCAGTTTCTTGATGTCGTGTTTGGCGTTCAGTGACTGGCCATGGCGCTTGTAGCGATGGGACATGATACGAAGGCCGGTATTATAGACGAAACGCACCGAGCCGAACTGGCGGTTCAGAAACGCTGCCTGTTCGGTGGTGGGGTAGATGCGTATCTTCGCGGCCTTCAGCATGGGAAGTCATCAAAAACTGGATGCATGAACAGTGTATGCCGCCGTGCCCAATGGCGCAAACTCAGCAGTGCTATCGCACTGCACGGTTACCTCCCTGCCCGAGTGGGCGAGGGTTTACGCGGATAATTGCTGATATAATCAGCCCTTTCACGGGCGCCGCCAGGGCGCCCGTCCCATGATCAGCGAGGCGCGCCGCCTCGGCGCCGTTACCACCAGCAGGGGTGTCATCTTGTCCGACTCATTCGCTACCCTCATCGAGCGCCTGGCCGGCCCTGCCCGCCGGGGAGAGTTCAGCCGACTGCGGCGCGGCCTCGAGAAGGAGGGGCTGCGCGTCGACCGCGACGGTCGCGTGGCCCAGACGCCGCATCCCCGGACGCTGGGTTCGAAGCTGACCCACCCGCATATCACCACCGACTACTCCGAGGCGCTGCTGGAGTTCATCACGCCGGTCACCTGTCGGCCCGAAGACGCCCTGGAATTCCTCGGCGACCTGCACCGCTTCAGCTATCGCCAGCTGGGTGACGAGCTGATCTGGCCGGCCAGCATGCCGGCGCGCCTCGACGGCAACGACAGCATCCCCATCGCCGACTACGGCCCCTCCAACGTGGGCACCATGAAGCGGGTCTATCGGCAGGGGCTGGATGTGCGCTACGGGCGCATCATGCAGGCGATCGCCGGGGTGCACTACAACGTCTCGCTGCCCGACGACCTCTGGACGCTGCTGCGCGGGATCGATGGCGCCGAGGCCACGCCCCTCGACGACTACCGCTCCGCCCGCTACTTCGGCCTGATCCGCAACTTCCGTCGTCACAGCTGGCTGCTGCTCTACCTGTTCGGCGCTTCGCCGGCCATCGACCGCAGCTTCCTGCCCGACGGCGAGATCCCCGACAAGCTCGAGCCCCACGGCGAGCAGACCCTGGTCTCGCGCTACGCCACCAGCCTGCGCATGTCGGATCTCGGCTACCAGAACAAGGTGCAGGAGCAGCTCAAGATCTGCTTCAACTCGCTCTCCAACTACGTGAACACCCTGCGTCACGCCATCTCCACGCCCTGGCCCGCCTACGAGGCGCTGGGCGTGCGCGAGGGCGATGAGTGGCGCCAGCTCAACGCCAACATCCTGCAGATCGAGAACGAGTACTACAGCGACATCCGTCCCAAGCGGGTCGCGCGCCACGACGAGACCCCCAGCCAGGCGCTGGAGGCGCGCGGGGTGGAGTACATCGAGGTGCGCTGCCTCGACCTCGACCCCCTCGCCACCCTGGGCGTGGACGAGACCCAGATCCGCTTCCTCGACACCTTCGTGATGTGGTGCCTGCTGGCCGAGAGCCCCTGGATCCCCGATGCGGAGTGCGACACCCTGGACGACAACCGCCGCCGGGTGGTGGAGCGCGGCCGCGACCCGGCGCTGCGCCTGTGCCGCCATGGCGAGCCGGTGAGCGTGGCCGGCTGGGGCGAGGAGATCCTCGGCGAGATGGCCCGGGTGGCCGAGCTGCTCGACGCCCTGGAGGAGGGCAGCCCCCATGCCGAGGCGGTGGCCGCCATGGCGCCGCGTCTGGCCGATCCCTCGCTCACCCCCTCTGGCCGCCTGCTGGCGCGCCTGGAGGAAACCGGCGAGGAGTTCAGCGAGGCGATGCTGGCGATCGCCCGGGAGCAGGCCGCACGGTTGCGCGAGGAGCCCCTCGACCCGGCCCGCGCCGCCCTCTTCGACGAGCTGGTGGGCACCTCCCACGACCAGCAGGCGCAGATCGAGGCCGGTGACCGCGTTCCCTTCGCCGACTTCCTCGCCGACTACTTCGCCCGGGCCCGCGAGACGCGCATCGCCGACGGGGTGAGCCGATGAGCGCCCTGGCCCGCCTCTCCGTGCGTCAGTGGAGCCTCGCCGGGCTCGCCTTCTGCGTGCTGATGATGGCCGTGGCCCTGGGCCTCGAGCATCTCGTCGGCCTCGAGCCCTGCCCGCTGTGCATCTTCCAGCGGGTGGCGGTGATCGCGGCCGGCGTGGTGTTCGCCGTGGCGGCGATCCACAACCCTGCCGGTCGCCTCGGCGCGACCCTCTACGGCCTGCTGGGCCTGGTCGCGGTGGGCGGCGGCATCGGCGTGGCGGGCCGCCACCTCTGGTTGCAGTCGCTGCCTGCCGACGAGGTGCCCAGCTGTGGCCCCGGCCTCGACTACATGCTGGAGGTCCTGCCCTTGCAGCAGGTGGTGGACATGGTGCTCTCCGGCTCCGGCGAGTGTGCCGAGATCGACTTCCTGTTCCTCGGCGTCTCGCTGCCGGGCTGGACCCTGGTGGGCTTCCTGGTGCTGGCCCTGGCGCCGCTGGGCCTGCTGCTCTCGGCCTTCCGCGAGCGCTGACCGCACAGGGGGCCGTGGCCATGCTCTACCGCGACTTCGCCACCCAGGAGGCGATCGACGCCGCCTACGACCCCATGATCGGACGCGACCCGGCGGCGCTGGTGGCCGACTGGCGCGCCCGCAGCGCCGCCGCCCGTGCCCGCCATCGGGTGTCGCTGGACGTGCCCTACGGGCCGACGCTCGCCGAGTGCCTCGACCTCTACCACGCCGAGGGCAGGGGAGCGGGAAGCGGCCAGGGCGCGCCACTGCACCTCTTCTTCCATGGCGGCTACTGGCGCTCGCTGGGCCACCGGGAATTCGGCTTCCTGGTCGATGACCTGGTGGCAAGCGGCATCGGCGTGGCGGTGGTCAATTACGCGCTCTGTCCCAAGGTGCGCTTCGCCGAGATCGTGCGCCAGGCCCGCGCCGCCCTGGCCTGGGCCTACCGCCATGCCGAGGGCCTCGGCTATGACCCGGCGCAGCTCAGCGTCTCGGGTCACTCCGCCGGCGGGCACCTGTGTGCCATGCTGCTGGCCACCGACTGGCAGGGCGACTACGGCCTGCCGGCGGATCCGATACGTGGTGCGTTGTGCGTCAGCGGCCTCTATGACCTCGGGCCCTTCCCCTGGTCCTGGCTGCAGCCCAAGCTCAGGCTCGACGGCCGCGACGTGGCCGAGTTCAGCCCCGCCTTCCTGCCCTGCCGTAGCATGGCCAGGGTCAGCCTGGTGGCGGGCGGCAAGGAGTCCGGCGAGTTCGCCCGCCAGATGGCCGACTACGCCGCCCACCTGGCCGAGCAGGCTGTCGAGGTCGAACAGGCCCTGCTGCCCGGCGACGACCACTTCTCGATCCTCGAGCACTACCTCGATGGCGGGCGCCTGGCTGCGACGGTCAAGGGTTTCCATGCCTGAGGGGCGACTTCCATCGCCGATAAATCAGGCTCCCACGGTGCGGGCTGCCACTTAGAGGTTAGAGGGGGCTGCCATGGAAGCTTCCATGTGGGAGCAGAATTTATTCGCGATGAAGGTGGCACCAAAATCGCCGATAAATCGGGCTCCCACGGTGCGGGTAGCCACTTAGAGGGGGCTGCCATGGAAGGTTGCTTGTGGGAGCAGAATTTATTCGCGATGAAGGTGGCACCAAAATCGCCGATAAATCGAGCTCCCACAAGGCGGGTCTCCTTTGGGCCAGTTGGTTTCACACCCCCAGATAGCGGTCGCGCAACGACTCGCTGAGCGCCCCCGGTGCTCCCGTCCAGGCGCTGCGGCCCTTCTCCAGCAGCACGCAGCGGTCGGCCAGGGGCAGCAGCTCCGAGAGGCTCTTGTCGACGATCAGGATCGCCTGGCCCTGGGCCTTGAGGCGGCGGATCGCCTGCCAGATCTCCTGGCGGATCACCGGCGCCAGCCCCTCGGTGGCCTCGTCGAGCACCAGCAGGCGCGGGTTGGTCATCAGCGCCCGGCCGATGGCCAGCATCTGCTGTTCACCGCCGGAGAGGGTGGCCGCGGCCTGGCGGTCGCGCTCGCCCAGGCGCGGGAAGAGCGCCTCCACCGCCGCGAGGGTCCACTCGCCGGGCCGGGCCGCCACCAGCAGGTTCTCGCGCACCGTCAGGTTGGGGAAGCAGCGCCGCCCCTCGGGCACCAGCCCCAGCCCCAGGCGGGCGATGCGGTGGGGCGGAAGGCGCCTCAGCTCGCGCCCCGCGAAGGTGATGCGCCCCGCCCGCGGCGGCGTCAGCCCGAAGATCGAGCGGATGGTGGTGGTCTTGCCCATGCCGTTGCGCCCCATCAGCGCCACCAGCTCGCCGGCGCCCACCTCCAGGTCGACGCCGAACAGCGCCTGGGAGGGGCCATAGCAGGTCTCGATGGCTTCCACCTTAAGCATCTCAGTCTCCCAGATAGGCGTCGCGAACCTGCGGGTCGCGGCGGATGGTGTCGCCGTCGCCGTGGGCGATGACGCGCCCGGCCACCAGCACCGAGATGCGCTCGGCCAGGCGGAACACCGCCTCCATGTCGTGCTCGATCAGCAGGATCGGCACCTCCGCCTTGAGGCGCTCCAGCAGCTTGGTGAGGTGCGCCGAGCCCTCGGGGCCGAGCCCCGCCATGGGCTCGTCGAGCAGCAGCACCCGGGGCCTGAGGGCCAGGGCGCAGGCCACCTCCAGGGCGCGGCGCTCGCCGTGGGAGAGCTCGGCCACCGGTGTGGCGGCGCGGTGGCCGAGCCCCATGCGCTCGAGCGCCGCCATGGCCGGCTCGACCAGCCGCGGGTCCCGCGCCACCGGCTTCCAGAAGCGGAAGCTGTGGCCGGCCAGGGCCTGGACCCCGATCATCACGTTGCGGATCGCCGACAGCGGCTCGGCCAGCGACGACACCTGGAAGCTGCGTCCCAGGCCGCGGCGGGCGCGGGCGGCGACGCTCTCGCCGGTGACGTCGACGCCGCCGAGCAGGACGCGGCCGGCATCGGGCCTGAGGCCGCCGGCGATCTGGGCGATCAGCGTCGACTTGCCGGCGCCGTTGGGGCCGATCAGGGCGTGGATCTCGCCGGGCCTCAGGGTCAGCGAGACATCGTCGGTGGCCGCCAGGGCGCCGAAGCGCTTGTGGAGCCCCTCCAGGGCCAGCACCGCTTCAGGCATGGGGCTCCCTCCCCGCCAGCCAGCCCATCACGCCCTGGCGGGCGAAGAGCACCACCCCGAGCAGCGTGAGGCCCAGGAACAGCTGCCAGTACTCGGTAAGCCCGCCCAGCAGGGTCTCCATGCCGATATACAGCGCCGCCCCGACCAGGGGCCCGTAGAGGCGCCCCACGCCGCCGAGGATCACGATCACCATCAGCTCGCCGGAGAGGTGCCAGCTGAGCATGCTGGGGCTCACGAAGCCGTTGAGGTCGGCGTAGAGGGCGCCGGCCAGCCCGGTGATCATCGCCGAGATGACGAAGGCCACCAGGCGTATGGGGGTGGGGCTGATGCCGGCGGTGGCCAGGCGGGTGTCGTTGAGGCGTGCCATGGTGAGTGCCGCGCCGAAGCGCGAGCCCATCAGCCGCGAGGTGAGCGCCATGGAAATCACCAGGCCGGCGAAGCAGAGCAGGAAGAAGGTCAGTGGGTCCTGGGTATCGAGCCCCGGCAGCCGGTTGCGGATATAGATCGGCAGGCCATCCTGGCCGCCGTAGGTGGGCCAGGAGTTGGCGAAGTAATAGACCATCTGGGCGAAGGCCAGGGTGATCATGATGAAGTAGACCCCGGAGGTGCGCAGCGATACCGCACCGATGGCCAGCGCCAGCAGGCCGCAGGCGAGCATGGCGATGGGCCACAACACCAGTAGGTTGTCGCTGCCCGGGAGGCTTCCCAGGAAGGGCGTCATGTCGAAGGCGTGGAAGGCGCCGATGCCGGCCACGTAGCCACCCAGGCCGAAGTAGGCGGCGTGGCCGAAGCTGATCATGCCGCCGTAGCCCAGCGCCAGATTGAGCCCCACCGCGGCCATGGCGATCAGCGTCAGCCGCGAGGCCAGCGTCACGTAGTAGGGGTGGCCGGCGAGGTCGGCGGCCACCGGCAGTACCAGCAACAGGGCGAGCAGCAGCAGCTGCACCAGGCCCTGGCGGTCGAGGCGGCGTGAGGGCCGACGAGTGGAGAGCGTGGGGGTCGAGTCAGTCATGGGCGGCGAAGAGTCCCCTGGGCTTGAAGGCGAGTATCACCGCCATGAGGATGTAGATCAGCATCGAGGCCAGGGCGGCGCCGACATCGGTGGCCTCCGCCGGGGGCAGCACGGCGCGGAAGGCCAGCGGCAGGAAGACCCGCCCCAGGGTGTCCACCACCCCCACCAGCACGGCGCCGAGCAGCGCCCCCTTGATGGAACCGATGCCGCCGATCACGATCACCACGAAGGCCAGGATCAGCACCGGTTCCCCCATGCCCACCTGCACCGACTGCAGCGCCCCCACCAGGGCGCCGGCGAGGCCGGCGAGCCCCGCCCCCAGGGCGAACACCGCGGTATAGAGCCGCGAGATGTCGATGCCCAGCGCGCCGATCATCTCGCGGTCGCTCTCCCCGGTGCGCACTCGCATGCCCAGGCGGGTGCGCGTGATCAGCCACCACAGCCCCACGGCCACCGCGATGCCCACGCCGATGATCACCAGCCGGTAGAGGGGGTAGCGCGCCCCGCCGGGCAGCGGCACATGGCCGGCCAGCCACCCGGGCGTGTTGAGCCACAGGGGCGAGGAACCGAACAGCCAGCGGGTGCCCTCGGAGAAGATCAGTATCAGCGCGAAGGTGGCCAGCACCTGGTCCAGGTGGGGGCGGTGGTAGAGGCGGCGGATCACCACCAGCTCCACCACCGCGCCCACCGCAGCGGCCCCCGACAGGCCCGCCGCGAGGCCGAGCAGGAAGGAGCCACTGGCGGCGGTGACCGCGGCGGTGAGGTAGGCCCCCACCATGTAGAAGGCGCCGTGGGCCAGGTTGATCAGCCCCATCACCCCGAACACCAGGGTCAGGCCGCTGGCCATCAGGAACAGCATGGTGCCCAGCTGCAGGCCGTTGATCAGTTGCTCGAGAAGCAGGGTAGCTGACAAGGGATCAGGTCCGTGGATGGTGAATGGTTAGGTGTGAGGTGTGAGGTGTGAGGTGTGAGGTGTGAGGTGTGAGGTGTGAGGTGTGAGGTGTGAGTGGTGTGGGGTGAGGCGTAAGGCGTGTGGCGTTACCCCTCACCAGCCGCACAGCGGCGCTTACCCCTCACCCCCTCACAAGCGAAGCGCTCACCCCTCACCAGCGCGAAGCGCGGTCACATCTTGCAGTCGGGGTAGTAGATGTCCTGGATATCCTCCACGGCGATGCCCAGCAGGCGGTTGGTGGGCTCGCCGTCCTCGCCCATGACCACCTCGCGCACGTAGACGTCCTGGATGGGGTGATGGTTGGGGCCGAAGCGGAACTCGCCGCGTACCGAGTCGAAGTCGGCCTCGCGCAGCGCCTCACGGAAGGCGTCCTGGTCATCGGGGTGGGCACTCTCCAGGGCGGCGAGGATCAGGTTGGCGGTGTCGAAGCCCTGGGCGGCGTAGAGGGTCGGCGTACGGCCATAGGCCTCGCGGAAGCTCTCCACGAAGGCGCGGTTGGTGGCGTTGTCGAGGTCGTGGGCCCACAGCGAGGTGTTGCGGGCCCCCACGGCGGCCTCGCCCACCGCCTTGATCAGCACCTCGTCGAAGGAGAAGGCGGCGCCGAACACCGGCAGCTCCACCCCCGAGCCGGCCCACTGCTTCATGAAGGAGATGCCCATGCCGCCGGGCAGGAAGAAGAACAGGCTGTCGGCGTCGCTGGCACGGATCTGGGCGATCTCGGCGGCGTAGTCGGTCTGGCCCAGCTGGGTGTAGAGCTCGCCGGCCACCTCGCCCTCGAAGAGATGCTTGAAGCCGGCCAGGGCGTCGGTGCCCGCCGGGTAGTTGGGGGCCAGGATGATCGGGTTCTGGTAGCCCTGCTCGCGCATCCAGGCGCCCATGGCGCCGTGGAGGTTGTCGTTCTGGTAGGCGACGTTGAAGTAGTTCTGGTGACACATCCGCCCGGCCAGGTCAGAGGGCCCGGCGTTGGGGGAGAGGTAGAAGGTCCCCTGGCGCACCACCGAGGGCACCACCGCCATGGCCAGGTTCGACCAGATGATGCCGGTCATGATGTCCACCTCGTCGCGCTGCAGGAACTCGCTGGCCAGGCTGCGCGCCAGGTCGGGCTTGCGGGCGTCGTCCTGCACCAGCACCTCGATGTCCTCGCGGCCGGACTGCTCGATGGCCAGAAGGAAGGCGTCGCGCACGTCGACCCCTAGCAGTCTGTCGGGTTTTCGATAACGCCGTGAGATACTCTCAGCATGCCGCCACTACTGGAACGTCGCCATGAGCCGCTTCATCCCCGTTGACCGTCAGACCGACTATCTCCTGCCGCCTTCGGTAGACGAGTGGCTGCCCGATGGCCACCTGGCGCGGTTCGTGGTCGATGTCGTCGAACAACTGGATCTCTCGGCGCTGACGCGATGCTACGCCGGTCGAGGGCATAAGGCCCACCACCCGGCAGTGTTGCTGAGTCTGCTGGTCTATGGCTACGCCACCGGGGTGGTCTCCAGCCGCAAGATCGAGCGCGCCACCTATGACTCGGTGGCGTTCCGTTACCTGGCGGCCAATACCCATCCCGACCACGACACGCTGGCGACCTTTCGCCGGCGTTTCCTGCCGGAGCTGGAGCAGCTGTTCGTGCAGGTGCTGCTGCTGGCTCGCGAGATGAAGCTGCTCAAGCTCGGCACCATCGCCCTGGACGGCACCAAGCTCAAGGCCAACGCCAGCAAGCACAAGGCGCTATCGTATGGCCATGCCAAGAAGCTGGAAGCACAACTCAGGGCGGAGGTGAGGGCACTGACCGAGCGGGCCGAGTCGGCGGACCAGGAGGACGCGGCCGACGGCATGGATATCCCCGCCGAGATTGCCCGCCGTGAAGCCCGCCTGGCGGCCATCGCCGAGGCGAAGGCCAAGATCGAGGCGCGCGCCGAGGAGCGGGACGCCACCGAGCAAGCCGCCTACCAGGAAAAGGTGGCGCGGCGGGAGGCGCAGCGCAAGGCCGGCAAGAAACCCCGTGGGCGGGATCCCGAACCGCCCACTGGCGGCCCGCGTGACAAGGACCAGCTCAACTTCACCGACCCGCAGTCACGGATCATGCCGGTCACCGGCAAGGGGTTTGATCAGTGCTTCAACGCCCAAGCCGCCGTTGATACCGAGAGTCTGCTGGTGACCCATGTCCACGTCACTCAGGCAACCAACGACAAGCAGCAAGTCATGCCGTTGCTGACGGCCTGGCAAGGCTACCCGGAGGCGGTGGGCAAGCCCGCCCATCTGCTGGCCGATACGGGCTATTTCAGCGCTGCCAATGTCCGGGCCTGCCATGAGCACGGCATCGAGCCGCTATTGGCGATGAAGCGTGATCTCCATCACCTTCCGGTCTTCGAGCGTTTCGCCGTGGATCCGCCAGTCCCGGAGAGCGATGACCCCGTCGAGCAGATGGCACATCGCTTGAAGACACAGGCGGGCCGAGCGCTTTATGCGCTGCGCAAGCACACGGTAGAGCCGGTCTTCGGGATCATCAAACACGTGATGGGGTTCCGGCAGTTCTCGTTACGTGGCCTGGATAAGGTCAGCGGCGAGTGGCGACTGGCCACCCTGGCATGGAATATCAAGCGGATGCATCGCCTGGCCGCAGGTTGAGGGGCATTCCTCAGCCTGATAAGGCTGCGTCACAAGCGCTCAGGCCACTCCAGGATCGCCGAATGGCGCCACACAAAAGACATGGCCGGCGCCAACACGAAAATCGAGAGAAGTGGGTGCCGTTACTATGAGCGACACCCATAACCCGACAGACTGCTAGGTGGGAGCCGCCGCCTGAGAGGGTGGTGATCATGCCGATCCTGACGTCTTCCTCGGCGTGTGCGGTGGCGAGGCCGGCGGCGAGCAGCAGGCCGGCGCCCAGGCGAGCAATCTGTTTCATCGAGCACCTCGGGGAGGGTGGGGTGTTGTTGGTGTGGCCATAGACTATCAAGGAAACGCCGCCGCCAGGGAAAGGAAAAGGCCCCGATGGTCCTCTTGACGCCGCGGTCTCTCCACGTTCGTGCCGGCAGGATTGACAGCCGTCGGCGGGGGCGCGACTCTGAGCCTCAGCCGGGCGCGGGACGCCCCCGAATCCACTAGTCGGCTCGACCACACGAAGGGAGGCCCCCATGCTGGAAGACTGCAAGAGCGCCCTGGAGCGCTGGGGTGGCGTGCACAGGCTGATCGATCGCTGGCTCGACGAGCGCCGTGACCTGCTGGTCAACTTCGTCGAGCTCAAGGAGGCCTGCGACGCCGAGCTCGAGGCGGTGACCAAGGAGCGCATCGACGCCTTCAGCGAGCTGCTGATGGACTACATCAGCGCCGGGCACTTCGAGGTCTACCCCCAGCTGCGCGAGGAGGCGCGCGCCTTCGCGGACGAGGAGGCGCTGACCCTGGCCGACCGCCTGCTGCAGCGCCTGGAGATGTCCACCGAGCTGGTGCTGGACTTCGATGCCGACTACGCCAGCCCCGGTCGGGTGCGCCAGCACCTCGGCCGCCTGCCCGCCTGGCTGGCGCGCCTCGCCCACGGCCTCACCGAGCGCTTCTCCCTGGAGGACGAGCTGATCGGCCGGATCCACGCCCGTCACGCGCCGGATGCGGCACGCGAGGAGGCCGCCGCTCGCCCCTCTTAGGGGCGCTTAGTCGGCGCGCGGTGCCTTACGCGGCCCGTCTCTCGAAACGGCCGCCCAGCACCAGCATGCAGGGGGTCAGCAGCAGGGTCAGGCCGGTGGCGAAGGTCAGGCCGCCGGCGATGGCGCTGGAGAGCTGGGTCCACCACTGGGTGGAGGGGGCGCCGATCCCCAGGCTCGGCTCGAGCAGGTTAATGTTGACCCCCAGCACCATGGGCGTGAGGCCCAGCACCGTGGTCACCGCGGTGAGCAGCACCGGGCGGAAGCGCAGGCAGCCCGCCTCCAGCGCCGCCTCGAAGGGGGCCAGGCCCTCACCACGCAGCTGGTTGTAGGTGTCGATCAGCACGATGTTGTTGTTCACCACGATCCCCGCCAGGGCGATGATGCCCATCCCCACCATCACGATGCCGAAGGGCTGGGCGTTGGCCAGCAGCCCCAGCAGCACCCCCGCGGTGGAGAACACGATCGCCGAGAGCACCAGCCCCGCCTGGTAGAAGCTGTTGAACTGGGTCACCAGGATCACCGCCATCAGGCCGATGGCCACCAGGAAGGCGCTGGCCAGGAAGCGGCTCGCTTCCTGCTGGTCCTGCTGCTCGCCGGCCACGTTAACCTGCACCCCCTCGGGCGGCTCGCCGGCCGCCTCCAGCAGGGCGCGCAGCCGCTCGTCGGCGTTGAAGCCCTCCTCGACATCGGCCTCCAGGGTGATGGCGCGGCGCCCGTCGATGCGGTGCAGGGTGCCCACCTTGGGCGCCGGCTCGACGCTGACGAAGTGCGACAGCGGCACCCGGCCCCGCGAGGTGGAGAGGCTCAGCTGCCCCAGCTGGTCCAGGGTGCGGTCGCCCTTAGGCAGGCGCACCCGGATGTCGACCTCGTCGTCGACCCCCTCGGGACGGTAGCTGGCCACCTGCACCCCGGTGGTGAGGAGCTGTACCGCGCTGCCCACGCTGGTGATGTCGGCCCCGAAGCGACTCGCCGCCTCGCGGTCGACGATCACCCGCCACTCCACCCCGGGCAGGCTGCGGTTGTCCTCCACGTCGCGAAAGCCCGGAAGCTCGGCCATCAATTCGCGCAACCGGTCCACCGCGCGGTCGGCCTGATCGGGCGTGCGGCCGCCGATCTCCAGCGCGATGGGCTTGCCCTCGCCGGGGCCCATCTGCTGCTCGCGGAACTCCAGCACCAGGCCGGGCAGGTCGGCGGTGCGGCTGCGCATGGCGGCGAAGATCTCGGTCAGCGGCCTGCGTCGGTGCCAGTCGATCAGCTGGAACTGCAGCACGCCGATGACGTCGGCTCCCAGCTGCTCGCTGGGGGTGGCGAAGGAGCGCGCGTAGAGCGCCTCGACCTCGGGCATGCCGGCCAGGCGCGCCTCCACCCGGCGCACCATGGCGTCCTTCTCCTCGATGGAGAAGTCGCCGCGGGTACGCACCATCACCTGGGCGGTGTCGGGCTCGACGCTGGGGAAGAACTCCACGCCGTGGTTGAAGCGCGCGTAGGCGGTGTAGATCAGCGCCATCAGCGAGAGGGCGAAGAGCAGCGTCAGTGCCGGATGGGCGAGCAGGCGCGCGAGGGCCCCGCGGTAGAGCCGGCCCACCGCGGTGGCCTCCACCGCCGTCGCGCTCGCGGAGGCCGTGGCGGCGCCGAACACGCTGCCCAGGGTGGGCAGGAAGAGCAGCGCCATGGCCAGGGAGGCGAGCAGGCAGAGGATCACCGTGGCCGGCAGGTACTTCATGAACTCCCCCACCATGCCCGGCCAGAACAGCAGCGGCACGAACACCGCCAGGGTGGTGGCGGTGGAGGCGATCACCGGCCAGCTCATGCGGGTGGCCGCCTCCAGCCACGCCTGGCGCGGCGCCATGCCCTGGTGCAGGTGGCGGTCGGCCAGCTCGCTGACCACGATGGCGCCGTCCACCAGTATGCCGGCCACCAGGATCAGCGCGAACAGCACCACGATGTTGAGGGTGTAGCCCACCGCCCAGATCATCAGGATGCCGGAGAGGAAGGCGCCGGGGATGGTCAGCCCCACCATCAGCGCGCTTCTCACCCCCATGGCCGCCAGGATCACGATCAGCACCAGCACCACCGCGGTGACCACGTTGTTCAGCAGCTCCGAGAGCATGTCCTCGACGAACTCGGACTGGTCGGTAATGGTGGTGACCCTGAGGCCCTCGGGGAGCCTACCGGCGGCCTGGTCGAAGAGCGCCTCGACCTGGGCCACGGTGGCGATGATGTTGGCCCCGGCTCGCTTGGAGACCTCCAGCACCAGCGCCGGCTGGCCGTCGATGCGCGCATACCCCTCGGGGTCCTTGAAGGTGGAGCGGATCACGGCCACGTCGCCGAAGGTGACCACCCGGTCGCCGTCCACCTTCACCGGCATGGCCATCACGTCCTCCAGGGTCTCGATCACCCCGGGCACCTTCACCCCCAGGCGGCCGGCGCCGGTATCCAGACTGCCGGCGGCCACCAGGCGGTTGTTGCGGCTGACCAGGTTGAAGAGGGTGTCGAAGTCGACGCCGTAGCTCGACAGCACCAGCGGGTCCACCACGATCTCCAGGAGCTCCTCGCGGTCGCCGCCGATGTCCACCTCGAGCACCTCGGCGATGCCCTCGATCTCGTCCTGGATGCGCCGCGCGATGGCCACCCGCCGGGCCTCCTCGACGGGCCCGGAGAGGCCGATGGAGAGCACCGGGAACTCGCTGACGTTGACCTCCACCACCCGCGGCTCCTCCGCCTCGCTGGGCAGCTCGGCCTTGGCGATATCGACCTTCTCGCGCACGTCGGAGAGCGCCTGGTCGGCATCGAAGCCGGCGTCGAACTCCAGGGTGATGGAGGCGTGGCCCTCGCTCGACTGGGCGGTCAGCTTGCGCAGCCCCTCGATGGTGCGCAGCTCCTGCTCCATGGGGCGCACCAGCAGCCGCTCGCCATCCTCGGGGCTGACCCCCTCCAGGCTCATGGCCACGTAGATCATGGGAATGGCGACGTCGGGGTTGGCCTCCTTGGGGATCGCCTGCCAGGCGCCGAGCCCGGCCAGCAGCAGGCCCACCAGCAGCATCAGGGTGGTGCGGGCGTGGGACTGGGCGGCCGCGATCAGCCGGCGCATCTCAGGGGGCCTCCGCGTCGGCGGCGCCGAACGGCGCGGCGGGCGTGGCGTCGCTCGCCTCGACCTCCTCGGCCGGCACCGGCTCGACCCGCTCGCCGACCTCCACCAGGCCGGCGCCCAGGGTGATCAGCCGCACCGGGTCGGGCAGGCCGGTGACCCGGGCCGCCTCGAGGCCGGCGTCCACCAGGGTCACCGGGCTCTCCACCACGCGGTCGTCGGCGTCCAGGTGCCTGACCGCGAGCCCGCCCGCGTCGTCCAGCACCAGCAGGGCAGGGGAGAGGCGGTGGACCCGGCGCTCGGGGAGGGCGATCGCCAGGGTGGCGGAGGCGCCGGCCAGGCGGCGGCGCTCGGGGTTGTCGGCCCTGACCTCGACCCGGAAGCTGCGGGTGGCCTCCTCGGCCTGGCGCGCCACCAGGCTTACCTCGCCGGAAAGCCGCGAGCCGTCCAGCAGGCGCAGCTCGGCGGGGAGTCCCTCGGCAAGGGCCAGGGCGTCACGCTGGGGCGCCCAGGCCACGGCGGTTAGTCGCGAGTCGTCCACCAGTCGCCCCCAGCTCTCGCCTACCTGCACCAGGTCGCCCGTCTCCACCTCGAGGCGGTCCAGGGTGCCGGCGAAGGGCGCCTGTGGGCGGGTGTCGCCGAGCTGACGCTCCAGGGCGGCGAGCTCGGCCTCCGCCCGGCTGACGCCCGCCTGCAGGCGCAGGTACTCGGGGCGCGAGATCAGCTCGCGGCGGCGCAGCGACTCGGCGCCGGCGAGCTCCGCCCGGGCCAGCTCGAGGTCGTTCCGGGCCTGGGCCAGGCGTTGGGGCAGCTCGTCCTGGGACAGTGCCAGCAGCACCTCACCTGGCGCCACGCGGCTGCCCTCGGCCACCGGCAGCGCCGCCACCCGGCCGGCCTGGCGCGCGCGCAGCTCCACCTTGCGGTGGGCGACCAGCTCCCCCTGGAGGGTCAGGGTCGGGGCGTAGGGCTCGGCGTGGCGGGTCGCGACCTCCACCCGCGTCGCCTGCTCCTCGGCGGCGAGCGTGGCCTCGGGCGGCTCGGCCCGGAAGCCCTGGATATCGCCGAGCAGTAGCCAGGCCAGCAGCAGGACGACCAGCCCGATGGCGAGCAGCGGCGGCAGGGGAGGGAAGCGACGGCGGGGCATGCGGCGTGATCCATCAGCAGGACATGAAGGCGCCAGCATACTATTCCCGGCCGGCATCCTCATACAGCCGTTTGTCGAGCCCTCCCGCCTTCCCCGTCCTATGTCGAATTGAGTTTTGTGCAATGCACGAATACCATCTTGGCGGTTTGCACGGCGGTCCGGCTGGACCGCCCATCGGTGACAACGACGCGTTGACAACCCAAGGAGCCCCCATGAAAGCCCCCGTTCGCATTGCCATCACCGGCGCCGCCGGTCAGATCAGCTACTCCCTGGCGTTCCGCATCGCCTCCGGCGACATGCTGGGCAAGGACCAGCCGGTCATCCTGCAGCTGCTCGAGATCACCCCGGCCATGGACGCCCTGAACGGCGTGGTCATGGAGCTCAACGACTGTGCCTTCCCGCTGGTCCAGGACATCGTCGCCACCGACGATGCCAACGTGGCCTTCAAGGACGCCGACTTCGCCCTGCTGGTGGGCGCACGTCCGCGCGGCCCGGGCATGGAGCGCAAGGACCTGCTGGAAGCCAACGCGGCGATCTTCTCCGCCCAGGGCAAGGCGCTGAACGACAACGCCAGCCGCGACGTCAAGGTGCTGGTGGTGGGCAACCCGGCCAACACCAACGCCCTGATCGCCTCCTGCAACGCGCCGGACCTGGACGCGGGCCAGTTCACCGCGATGATGCGCCTGGACCACAACCGCGCCCTGACCCAGCTGGCCCAGAAGGTCGGCAAGCACGTCACCGACGTCGAGCAGATGATCGTGTGGGGCAACCACAGCGCGACTCAGTACCCCGACCTGGCCCACTGCAAGGTGGCCGGCACCCCGGCTTTCGACCTGGTCGAGCGCGACTGGTACGAGAACGACTTCATCCCCACCGTGCAGCAGCGCGGCGCGGCGATCATCAAGGCGCGCGGCGCCTCCTCGGCGGCCTCCGCGGCCTCCGCGGCCATCGACCATATGCGCGACTGGGCGCTGGGCACCGACGAGGTAGTGAGCATGGGCATCCCCGCCGACGGCAGCTACGGCGTCGAGCCGGGCATCATGTACTCCTACCCGGTGGTCTGCCGGAACGGCAAGTACGAGATCGTCCAGGGCCTCGAGGTCGACGACTTCAGCCGCGACAAAATGCAGGCGACCGAGCAGGAGCTGCGAGAGGAGCGCGCCGCGGTCGAGCACCTGCTGGGTTAAACCCCAGCTATAAGCCGTAAGCGTTAAGCCGTAAGAAAACCCCGCCAGGCCATGCCTGAGCGGGGTTTTTCATGGTGCGCCAGGCAT
>NZ_AXCA01000170.1:0-45750 GCF_000475415.1 Halomonas sp. PBN3
CCCCGCCACTGGCTGGCGGATCGCCCCGTCGCCGCGGTGGTGGCGCCACAGCCATAGCGCCGGCAGGTAGAGGGTCAGGCCCATCAGGGCGGTCGGCAGCAGCAGCGCGGGGAGCAGGGCGGGGCTGATCACCGCGGCATAGAGCAGGATGCGCGGGAACATGGTGCCGCAGGCGATCAGGATGCCGGCGGCCAGCATCGGCGAGAGCCCCGGGGCGAGCCGCGACTGGCGCGCGAAGTGCAGGGTCAGGGCGGTGGAGGAGGAGAGCCCGGCGAACAGCCCGGTGAAGAGGATGCCCTTCTCGGCGCCGCCCAGGCGGATGGCGAAGTAGCCGACGAAGGAGACCGCGGCGATCAGCACCACCATCCACCAGATCTCGTAGGGGTTGAGCGCGCCGCCGGGGCCCAGGCCGCGGTCGGGCAGCAGCGGCAGCATCACCGCGCTGATCACCAGCAGCTTGAGGCCGGCGTCGAGCTCATGGGCCTGCAGCTGGTAGAGCAGGCCGTGGATCTCGCGCTTGTTGTCTAGGATCACCGCGGTGACCACGGCACAGGCGGTGGCCAGGGCCGGGTCCACCGCCAGCGCCACGGCGCCGAAGCAGAAGGTGAGCAGCAGCCCCACCAGGCCGGTGATGCTGTAGTCCTCGGCCTCGCGCAGGCGTGCCCGCCAGGCCACCAGGGCGATGCCCGCCACCGCCAGGAACACCAGCGGGAAGGCCCAGGGGGTCAGCGCGGTGGAGAGCAGGGCGGCAAGCCCGCCCAGCAGCCCCACCAGGGCGTGGGTGCGGATGCCGGCGATGCGTTCGCCGAACTTCTGCTCGCGGGCGACCCAGCCACGCTCGATGCCGATCAGCGACCCCAGCAGCAGGGCCACGGCCAGGCGCAGCAGCGGCTGGTTGGCATCGAGGAAGTCGCGGGTGACCTCTTCCATGGGGCGGCGCTCCGAATCGGCAGGCGACGACGGTACCTAAACGGCACACTCCGTGGCGAATGGTTACACTGTCGGCAGGATGCTCTCACCCTGCAGGGACCGCCATCAGCATGACGCACTCCGCCGACCTCGCGCCACCCGCCGCCTCCGACCTGCGCCGTGAGCGGCGGCGTGCCATCCTCGTCTACCTGCTGGGCGTGGTAGTGCTGCTGGGGGTGATCGGTGCCCTGATGCTCGAGCAGTACCGTCGCGACATCCACGCCGCCGAGGAGCGCACCGCCGCCCGCGCCGACCTGGTGGCGGAGTGGGTGGTCAGCACCTTCTCCGCCAGCGAGGTGCTGCTGGCCAGCGTGGCGGCGCGGATCGAGGACGAGGTCCCGAACGAGCTGGGGAGCTGGCTGGCCGCGCTGGGCGACGAGCTGCCCTTCCTCGACCGGCTCAGTGTGCTGGATAGCCAGGGGCGGGTGCTGGCCTCCTCCGGCGATGCCTATCCGCCGGGCTATGCCCTGGGCGGGTTGCCCTACCACCGCGAGCTGCTGGCGGCGCCGCCGGGGGAGCGGCGGGTCACACCGCTGTTCTGGTCGCACCTCGCCCGTGGCTACCGGGTGGTGCATGCCCAGCGCCTGGCCGACGGCGGGCTGGTCCACGCCGAGCTCAACCTGGCCTCCTTCGCCTACGACCTGGAGCGGCTGAGCATGGCCTCGGGCCAGAGCACCGCCCTGGTCGACACCGCCATGCAGCTGATCGCGCGGCGCCCCGCCTTCGAGGCGGGCGATCCGCTGGAGGTGCAGGGCGAGCCGATCTCGGAGCCCTTGACCCGCTCCTTCATCGACAGCGGGCTGCCGCGGGACAGCTTTCGTACCGTCTCGCCCCTGGATGGCGAAGAGCACTACTACACCTTGCGGCGTGTCGGTGAGCTGCCCTTCGTGGCGGTGATCGGCGAGGAGGTGTCGGTGGTGCTGACGGGCTGGATGCACCGGCTGTGGCTGCGCCTGGCCATCGCCCTGGCGGTGATCGGCCTCGGCGGCCTGGTGCTGCGTCACTACCTCAATCGCCTGCGCCTGGAGGCGGAGGTGCGCCAGCGGGTGGCCGAGCGCGAGCAGGCGCGCCAGGAGACTCAGTCCCGGGAGGCCCGGCTGCAGGCGCTGGTGGGCTCGATCCAGGACATCATCTTCGTGTTCGATGCGGCGGGACGCTTCGTCTTCGTGCACGCCCCCGACCCCGGCGAGCTGCTGGCCGCCCCCGCCACCCTGCAGGGACGCCACTACCGCGAGGCGCTGCCGGCGGAGCTCGCCGCCCAGCTCGATGCGGCCTTCGCCGAGCTTCGCCAGGGCGGCGGCCCGGTGGAGTACGACTACCGGCTGGAGCTCGCCGGCGAGAGGCGCCACTTCCGGTCGGTGCTCAGCGCCCTGGACGACCACGGCCCGGATGCCGGCGGCGCCCTGGCGGTGGTGCGCGACGTCACCGAGGAGCGGGCCACCGAGGCCCAGCTACGCATCGCCGCCACCGCCTTCGAGACCCATCTGGGCATGCTGATCACCGACGCCGAGGGGCGCATCCTGCGGGTCAACGACACCTTCACCCGTATCACCGGCTACCCCGAGGCCGAGGTGCTGGGCCGCAACCCGCGCCTGCTCAGCTCCGGGCTGCATGACGAGGCCTTCTATGCGGCGATGTGGCAGGCCGTGACCCGCGACGGCAGCTGGCAGGGCGAGATCTGGAACCGCCGTCGCGACGGCGAGGTGTTCCCCGAGTGGCTGACCATCAGCGCGGTGCGCAACGCCCAGGGCGAGCTGACCCACTACGTCGCCACCTTCAGCGACCTCACCGAGCGCAAGGCCGCCGAGGAGGAGATCCACCAGCTGGCCTTCTTCGACCCCCTCACCGGCCTGCCCAACCGCCGCCTGCTGCTCGATCGCCTGGAGGGGGTGCTGCGCGATAGCTACCGCAACGGCCGCTACGGCGCGCTGATCTTCCTCGACCTGGACAACTTCAAGCAGGTCAACGACACCCTGGGCCACCACCGTGGCGACCAGCTGCTGCGCTCGGTGGCGCGACGGCTGGGGGCGGTGGTCCGCGACACCGACACCCTGGCCCGCCTGGGTGGCGACGAGTTCGCCCTGCTGCTCCACGACCTGGGCGAGCGCCCCGAGGGGGTGGCGGTGATCGCCGAGCGCGTGGCCCACAAGCTGCTGGCGGCGCTGCAGGCGCCGGTGCTGCTCGGCGGCGAGCGGCTGCTGGTCACCGGCAGCCTCGGCGTGACCCTGTTCCGCGACCACGAGACCGGGGTCGACGAGGTGCTGCAGCAGGCCGACATGGCGCTGTTCCAGGCCAAGGGCGCGGGGCGCAACACCCTGAGCTTCTTCGACCCCGAGATGCAGGTGCGCCTGCAGGCCCGGGCGCGCCTGGAGGCGGACCTGCGCCTGGCGCTGCCGCGCGAGGAGCTGCTGCTCCACTACCAGCCCCAGGTGGCGCGCCACGGCGAGGTGGTGGGGGTCGAGGCGCTGGTGCGCTGGGAGCATCCCGAGCGGGGCCGCGTCTCGCCCGGGGAGTTCATCCCCCTGGCCGAGGAGAACCGCCTGATCGTGGCCATCGGCACCTGGGTGCTGGAGAGCGCCTGCCGCCAGCTGGCGCGCTGGGTCGCCGACCCCGCGCGGCGCCACCTGACCCTGGCGGTCAACGTCAGTCCGCGACAGTTCTGTGAGGCCGACTTCGTCGAGCGGGTGGTGGCGATCCTCGAGGCCACCCGGGCGCCGGCCGAGCGCCTCAAGCTGGAGGTCACCGAGAGCCTCTTCCTGGAGGCGCGCGACGAGGCGCGGGCCAAGATGCTCCGGCTGCGCGAGCACGGCGTGAGCTTCGCCCTGGATGACTTCGGCACCGGCTACTCGTCGCTGGCCTACCTCAAGCGCCTGCCGCTGGACCAGCTCAAGATCGACCAGAGCTTCGTGCGCGACCTGCTCGACGACGAGACCTCGGCGGCCATCGTCGCCAGCATCATCGCCCTGGCACGCAGCCTGGAGCTCGAGGTGATCGCCGAGGGGGTCGAGACCGAGGCCCAGCGCGATTGGCTGATCGCCCACGGCTGCCATGCCTTCCAGGGCTACCTGTTCAGCCGCCCACTGCCGCTTGCCGAGCTGAGACTGTTGCCGGGTAAACCCTGGGAATGAGTTGTCAGCGGCACCTATCTGCCTGATACTGTCTATAAATACAGTATTTGTGGGGGTGCCCATGTCCTTGCCTGTTGCGACCCGTGCTCTTCCGATCGGCCGCGCCGCCCCCTCCGTCGTGCACCCCGGCCTGCCGCTGATGGGCTGTCGGGTGCGGGCGGGCTTCCCCAGCCCCGCCGACGACCACCTCGAGGCGGAGATCAACCTCCACGAGCATGTGGTGAAGCACCCGGCGGCCACCTACTTCGTGCGTGCCGAGGGCGACTCCATGCTCGGCGACGGCATCCACGACGGCGACCTGCTGGTGGTGGATCGCAGCCTGGAGCCGCTGCCCGGCCGGGTGGTGGTGATCGCCCTAGAGGGGGAGCCCACCGTCAAGCGCCTGGCGCGGCGCGGTGGCGAGGTGTGGCTGCTGGCCAGCAACCCGCGCTTCGCGCCGATCCCCCTGGCGGGGCGCGAGTGCCACGTGTGGGGCGTGGTCACCCATGTGCTCCATGCCCTGTCGGGAGGCGAGCGGTGATCGCCCTGGTCGACGGCAACAGCTTCTACGTCAGCTGCGAGCGGGTCTTCGACCCGCGCCTGGAGGGGCGCGCGGTGGGGGTGCTCTCCAACAACGATGGCTGCGTGGTGGCGCGTTCCCACGAGCTCAAGGCGCTGGGGGTGGCGATGGGCGCACCGCTGCACCTGCTGCCGCCGGCGGTACGCCGCCAGGCGGTGCTGCTCTCCAGCAACTACGCCCTCTACGGCGACATGTCGCGGCGGGTCAACCAGGTGCTGGCCGAGTTCTCCCCCGATGTGGAGCTCTACTCCATCGACGAGAGCTTCGTAGGGTTCGCCGGCTTCCCCGATGACGAACTCGAGCCGCGTTGCCGTGCACTGCGCGACACCGTGCGCCGCTGGACCGGCATCCCGGTGGGGGTGGGGCTGGCGCCCACCCGTACCCTGGCCAAGCTGGCCAATCGCCTGGCCAAGCGCGAACCCGCCTTCGAGGGGGTGTGCCGCCTCGACGCCGAGGGGGAGGGCACGCGCCGGGCACTGGCGGCCTGTCCGGTGGACGACCTGTGGGGCGTGGCCCGGCGCAGCGCCGAGCGGCTGGCGCTGATGGGCATCGAGAACGCCTGGCAGCTGCGCCAGGCCGACCCGCGCTGGGTGCGCAGCCGCTTCTCGGTGGTGATGGAGCGCATCGTCTGGGAGCTGCGCGGGCGGCCGGCCATCATCCTCGACGACATGGGCGAGCCGCGCCAGCGCCTGCTGGTGTCGCGCTCCTTCGGGCGGCTCACCGGCGACTACCCGGAGCTGGCCGCGGCGGTCCGCCAGCACTGCACCCGCGCTGGCGAGAAGCTGCGCCGCCAGGGCAGCCTGGCTCACGCCGTGCAGGTCTTCGTGCGCACCAACCCCTTCCTGGCCGGCGAGCCCCAGTACCGCAACGCCGCGGTGGTGGCGCTGCCGGCCCCCAGCGCCGACAGCCGCGAGCTGCTGGCGGCGGCGCGCCGCGCCCTGGCGGCGATCTACCTGGAGGGCTACCGCTACCAGAAGTGCGGGGTGATGCTGCTCGACCTGGTGGATGTCGAGCGGCGCCAGGCCTCGCTGCTCGAGACCCCGGAGGACGACGCCCGTCGCGCGCGCAGCCAGCGGCTGATGGCGACCCTGGACCGCCTCAACCGCGAGATGGGCCGCGACACGGTGCGCTTCGGCCTGCCCGGGCGCGACAGCGCCTGGGCGCTGCGCTGCGAACGGCGCACGCCACGCTACACCACCCGCTGGGGAGAGTTGATGCGGGTCAAGACGGGCTGACACGGCGCTCGCCCTCAAGGGAAAGTCGCCCGCCGGGGGCGCGGGGTTGGCTACACTGGGGGCGCCAGGGCACGGCAGGGCGCCGTGCCCCCAGACCAGAGGAAGATCGCATGCGAATGAAGGGCAAGAACGTCATCGTCACCGGCGGCGCCAGCGGCATCGGCCTGGCCAGCGTGGAGCGCTGCCTGGAGGAGGGGGCCAGCGTGGTGATCGCCGACCTCGAGGGCGGCGAGGGGGCGGACCGGGCGGCGGCGCTCGACGGCCGCTACGCCGGGCGCTGCCTGTTCAAGGCGTGTGACGTCACCGACACCGCCCAGGTGGACCGCCTCTTCGCGGAGACCGTCGACGAGCTCGGTGGCGTGGATGCGGTGTTCAACAACGCCGGCATCGGCGGCATCGCCCCCTCCGACGAGGTGAGCGACGACGACTTCCTGCGCATCATCGACATCAACCTCAACGGGGTCTTCCGGGTGGCCCGGGCGGCGCTGCGGGTGATGTATCGCCAGGGCAGCGGCAGCATCGTCAACTGCGCCTCCATCCTCGGCATGATGGGCCAGTCCCAGACCGCCGCCTATACCGCCGCCAAGGGCGGGGTGGTCAACATGACCCGCACCCTGGGCATCGAGGCGGCCCCGAAGGGGGTGCGGGTCAACGCCATCGGGCCGGGATACATCGACACCCCGCTGCTCGCGGCGCTGGACGACGAGCTGCTGCAGGGGCTGATCTCCCTGCACCCCATGGTGCGACTGGGACGCCCGGAGGAGATCGCCAACGCCTTCCTGTTCCTGGCCAGCGACGAGGCGAGCTTCATCACCGGCACCACCCTGATGGTCGACGGCGGCTTCACTGCCGGCAAGTCCTGACGGCGAGAACTTATTTGCTACCTGGAAGCCGGGCAACGCAAAACGGCTACCGCGCCGATGCGCCAAGTAGCCGTTTTTTCGGTGCTTTCTGGTGCCGCAAAGAGGAGTCGAACCTCCGACCTACGCATTACGAGTGCGTTGCTCTACCAACTGAGCTATTGCGGCCTGGCGGGCATGGTAGCGCCGGCGGGGCGTCGCGGCTAGTCCTCGCCCTCGCGCAGACGGGTCAGGCCCTCCTGGGCGCTGGAAGCCACCAGGCGGCCCTGGCGATCGTAGAGGCTGCCTCGGGCGAAGCCGCGGGCGCCGCCGGCCCAGGGGCTCTCCATGTCGTAGAGCAGCCAGTCGTCGACGCGCACGTCCTGGTGCAGCCACAGGGCGTGGTCGAGGCTGGCGATCTGCAGGCGCGGGTCGCGGAAGTCGATGCCGTGGGGCACCAGGGCGGTGGTCAGCAGGTTGAAGTCGGAGGCGTAGGCGAGCAGGTTGCGGTGGGGCGCGGGGTCATCGGGGAGCTCGCCCACCAGGCGGAACCAGACCCTCTTGTGGGCCGGCTCGCCCGGCGCCCAGCCCTCGCCGTCGAGCAGGAACTCGACCGGGTGGTCGTCGAAGCGGGCCAGGCGGGCGCCGTCGGCGATCAGGCGCTCCGGCGAGGCGACATCCGGCATGCGAGTCTGGTGGTCGAGGCTCGCCTCCTCGCCGTGGAAGGAGGCGCTGCTGAAGAAGATTGGCCGCCCCTTCTGGATGGCGGTGACCCGCCGGGTGGTGAAGCTGCCGCCGTCGCGCACCGCGTCGACCTGATAGACTACCGGGCGGCGCGGGTCGCCCGGGCGCAGGAAGTAGCCGTGCAGCGAGTGCGGGCGGCGCTCGGCGGGCACGGTCTGGCTGGCCGCGGAGAGCGCCTGGCCCAGCACCTGGCCGCCGAACAGCTGGGGCAGGCCGAGATCCTGGCTGGTGCCACGGAACAGCGTCTCCTCGAGTGGCTCCAGGGCCAGCAGGGTCACCAGGTCGTCAAGGGCGTCGGTCATGGGGCTCTCCAGCGACATTCATACGGGTGTTTGTTTCCAGCCAGTCTACAGGGAGTCGAGGCGGTGCGCAGCGACGAATTCTACATGCATCGGGCCCTGGATCAGGCCCGGCTCGGGCTTGCCGCCGGCGAGGTGCCGGTGGGCGCGGTGGTGGTGGACGCCGCCGGCGAGATCGTCGGCGCCGGCTTCAACGCGCCGGTGGGGTGCCATGACCCCAGCGCCCACGCCGAGGTGCAGGCGCTGCGCGACGCAGGGGCGCGGCTCGGCAACTACCGCCTGGAGGGCTGCACCCTCTATGTGACCCTGGAGCCCTGCGTGATGTGCACCGGGGCGATCCTCCACGCGCGCCTGGCGCGGGTGGTCTATGGCGCCGCCGAGCCGCGCAGCGGCATGGTGGAGTCGAAGGCCAACCTCTTCGCCCAGCCCTGGTTTCCCCATCGGGTGGTGGTCGAGGGCGGGCTGCTGGCCGCCCAGGCGTCGCGCCTGCTCAAGGCGTTCTTCGCCGAGCGGCGGGGCTGAGCGGGGCGCTCAGCCACCCGGCTCGGGGTCGCGGGCCCGGGCGTCGAGCAGCGGGAACTGGCGCCGGCTGCGCTCCACGTAGCTCAGTATCTCGTGGTAGCGGCGGATGTTGCGCACGTAGAGCACCGGCTCGCCGCCGCGGGCGTAGCCGTATCGGGTCTGGCTGTGCCACTCGCGCTCCTGGAGCAGGGGCAACGACTCGCGCACGTCGCGCCAGCGGTCGGGGTCGCCGCCGCGGGTCTCGGTGATGCGCCGGGCGTCGTAGAGGTGGCCGAGTCCCACGTTGTAGGCGGCCATGGCCATGTAGAGGCGATCGTCGCCCTGGATCGAGTCGGGCAGCCGCTCGTAGAGCTGGCGCAGGTAGCGGGCGCCGCCGTGGATGCTCTGGGCCGGGTCGAGGCGGTCGTCGACCCCGAGGTCGCCGGCGGTGGCGTTGGTCAGCATCATCAGCCCGCGCACCCCGGTGGGGGAGGTGGCCAGGGGATCCCAGTGCGACTCCTGATAGCTCACCGCGGCGAGCAGCTTCCAGTCGAAGTCGGTCGCCCGGGCGGCCTCGCGGAACAGCGCGGCGTAGTCGGGCAGGCGCGCCTCCACGTGGTCGAGGAAGGTGCGGGTGCCGACGTACTCCAGGTAGTCGTCGTGGCCGAAGTAGCGTGCCACCAGGGCGTCGAGCTCGCCGCTCTCGCGCAGCCCGGCGAGGAAGCGATTGGCTGCCTCGGCGAGTGCCAGCCCCCCCTCGGCAGGGAAGGCCCAGGTCATGGAGAGCGAATCGCCGAGGGGAAAGCCGCGCTCCACGCCCGGGAAGAACAGGCGATTGAGGCGAAACTGGTGGTCGTAGAGCACCGCCGCGTCGAGCTCGCCATCCTCCACCATGCCCAGCAGCTCGGCGACCTCCACCTCGGTGGAGTCCACCCACTCGAGGTCGGGGAGCTCCCGCTTCAGCTCCGCCAGCACCCGGCCGGTGCCGGCGCCGGCGATGGTGCCGATGGCCAGGCCGACCAGCGACGCGGGGGCCTCCACCGGGGGCAGGCCGCGGCGGTAGACCACCACCGGTTCCAGCGCGATGATCGGCCGGCTGAATATCACCCCGGGTCGACCGGGCTCCAGGGGCAGGGCGGCGGCGGCCATGTCCCCCTGCTCGCGCACCGCCGCCAGGGCGCTCTCGATATGGTGGTCGGCGCGAAGGGTGAGGCTGACGCCCAGTCGTCCGGCGAAGCGGCGCATCAGCTCGTACTCGAAGCCGGTGGGGCCCTCGCGTCCCTCGTAGAAGGTGGTGGGGGTGTTGCGGGTATGCACGCTGAGCAGCTCACGCTCGCGGATCGTCTCGAGCAGGCCGTCCGGCCCGGGCCGCGGCGGCTCGGGAAGCAGGCACAGGGCGATGAGCGCCAGCAGGCGGATGGCCAGGCGCCCGGACAGGGCGTTCGGGGTCGAGGGCATGCGATGACGGGCCGGGATGAGGCCCTCCACGATACAAAGCTCCGTCGTGGCTGTCACCCGTCCGGCGCCGCCCTCGATTTCTTCCCCCACGGCCTTTCCAGTATCATGTGCGCTCCTCGCCGCTGGCCGCGGCCCCGTTCCCGATGAATTCCAGAGGCTCCAGGATATGCTCGAACTGCGCGGCGCCCCCGCCCTCTCCGCCTTCCGTCATGCCAAGCTGCTGGCCGCCCTGCACGACGCCGTGGGCGATGTCGCCTCGCTCTCGGCGGAGTACGTGCACTTCGTCGACCATGACGGCGAGCTCTCCGACGACGAAGGCGCGGTGCTGGCGCGGCTGCTCGACTACGGCGCCCACCAGGGCCTGAGCGAGGCGAGCGGGGAGGGGCAGCTGTTCCTGGTGGTGCCGCGCATCGGCACCCAGTCGCCCTGGTCCTCCAAGGCCACCGATATCGCCCACAGCTGCGGCCTGGCGAAGATCCGCCGCATCGAGCGCGGCATCGCCTACCGGGTGAAGCTCAAGGGCATGCTCTCCGAGAAGGCCTTCGCCCGCATCGTGGCCACCCTGCACGACCGCATGACCGAGACGGTGCTCACCGACCCAAGCGACGCCGCCAAGCTCTTCGAGCGCCACCAGCCTGCGCCGCTGGGCAGCGTCGATATCCTCGCGGGCGGTCGCGAGGCGCTGGTCACCGCCAACGTCGAGCTGGGGCTTGCGCTGGCCGAGGACGAGATCGACTACCTGGTGGCGGCCTTCCGCGACCTGGGCCGCAACCCCACCGACGTCGAGCTGATGATGTTCGCCCAGGCGAACTCCGAGCACTGCCGTCACAAGATCTTCAACGCCGACTGGGTGATCGACGGCGAGGCGCAGCCCCTCTCGCTGTTCAAGATGATCAAGAACACCCACCAGGCTTCCCCCGGCAAGATCCTCTCCGCCTACAGCGACAACGCCGCGGTGATCGAGGGCACCACGGCGCCGCGCTTCTTCGCCGCGCCGCTGACCGGCCGGGCGGAGGAGCGTGCCCGCTACGCCGCCGTCGAGGAGCCGATCCAGATCCTGATGAAGGTGGAGACTCACAACCACCCCACGGCCATCGCGCCGCACCCGGGAGCGGCCACCGGTGCCGGCGGCGAGATCCGCGACGAGGGCGCCACCGGCATCGGCGGCAAGCCCAAGGCGGGGCTCACCGGCTTCACCGTCTCCAACCTGCGCATCCCCGAGTTCGTGCAGCCCTGGGAGGCCTTCGACTACGGCAAGCCCGAGCGCATCGTCTCGGCCCTCGAGATCATGCTGGAGGGCCCCATCGGGGGGGCGGCCTTCAACAACGAGTTCGGCCGCCCCAACCTGGCCGGCGTCTTCCGCACCTATGAACAGGACGTGCTGGGGCCCAATGGCATCGAGCGCCGCGGCTTCCACAAGCCGATCATGCTCGCCGGCGGCTACGGCAACATCCGCGACGGTCACGTCCAGAAGGGCGAGATCCCGGTGGGTGGCAAGCTGATCGTGATGGGCGGCCCCGCCATGCTGATCGGCCTGGGCGGCGGCGCGGCCTCCTCCATGGCCTCCGGCGCCTCCAGCGCCGACCTGGACTTCGCCTCGGTGCAGCGCGGCAACCCCGAGATCGAGCGCCGCGCCCAGGAGGTGATCGACCGCTGCTGGGCGCTGGGTGAGGCCAACCCCATCCGCTTCATCCACGACGTGGGGGCCGGCGGGCTCTCCAACGCCCTGCCCGAGCTGGTCAAGGACGGCGAGCGCGGCGGCCTCTTCGACCTGCGCGCGGTGCCCAACGCCGAGCCGGGAATGAGCCCGCTGGAGATCTGGTGCAACGAGGCCCAGGAGCGTTACGTGCTGGCCGTGGCCGCGGAGGACCTCGCCACCTTCGACGCCCTCTGTGCCCGCGAGCGCTGCCCCTATGCGGTGGTGGGGGAGGCCACCGAGGCGCACCACCTGGCGGTGCGCGACGGCCACTTCGAGAGCCAGCCCGTCGACCTGCCGATGAGCGTGCTGTTCGGCAAGCCGCCGAAGATGACCCGGGAGTTCTCGCGCCAGGCCACCGAGATGCCCGGCGTGATGCTCGACAACCTCGACCTGCGCGAGGCCATGGAGCGGGTGCTGCGCCTGCCCGCCGTGGCCTCCAAGAGCTTCCTGATCACCATCGGCGACCGCTCCATCACCGGTCAGGTGGCCCGCGACCAGATGGTGGGCCCCTGGCAGGTGCCGGTGGCCGATGTCGCCGTGACCACGGCCAGCTTCGACACCCACGCCGGCGAGGCCATGGCCATGGGCGAGCGCCCGCCGGTGGCGCTGATCGACCCCGCCGCCAGCGCGCGCCTGGCGGTGGCCGAGGCGATCACCAACCTGGCCGCCGCCCCCATCGCCGCGCTCGGCGACATCAAGCTCTCCGCCAACTGGATGAGCGCGGCGGACCACCCCGGCGAGAACCAGGCGCTGTATGACGCCGTGCATGCCGTGGGCATGGAGCTCTGTCCGGCGCTGGGCATTGCCATCCCGGTGGGCAAGGACTCCATGTCCATGCGCACCGCCTGGCAGGCGGAGAACGACAAGGGCGAGGTCGAGGAGAAGAGCGTCACCGCGCCGCTCTCCCTCACCGTCACCGGCTTCGCGCCGGTCACCGATGCCATGCAGACCCTGACGCCCCAGATCAACCTGGAGCAGGACGAGTCCGACCTGATCCTGGTCGACCTGGGTGAGGGGCAGAATCGCCTGGGCGGCTCGGCGCTGGCCCAGGTCTACGGCCAGGTTGGCGACGCCTGTCCGGACCTCGACGACCCCGAGGACCTCAAGGCCTTCTTCGCGGTGATCCAGGGCCTCAACGCCGAGGGCAAGCTGCTCGCCTACCACGACCGCAGCGACGGCGGCCTGCTGGTGACCCTGCTGGAGATGGCCTTCGCCGCCCACGCCGGCCTCGAGATCAAGCTCGACTGGCTGGTGGACGAGCCGGTGGAGGCCTTCAACGCGCTGTTCGCCGAGGAGCTGGGCGCGGTGATCCAGGTTAAACGCCAGCACACCGAGGAGGTGCTGGCCCAGTTCGCCGCCGCCGGCATCGAGACCTGTGGCGTCATCGCCCGACCGCGCTACGACGACCAGGTGCGCGTCACCCTCTTCGAGGAGCCGCTGCTGGAGACCACCCGGCTGCTGGCCCAGCGCAACTGGGCCGAGACCAGCTATCGCCTCCAGGCGCTGCGCGACAACCCCGAGTGCGCCAAGAGCGAGTTCGACGGCCTGCTCGACGACCGCGACCCGGGCCTCTCCGCCCAGCCGAGCTTCGATGTCGACGAGGATATCGCCGCCCCCTACCTGAACCTGGCCCGCCCGGCGGTGGCGGTGCTGCGCGAGCAGGGGGTCAACGGCCAGGTGGAGATGGCCTGGGCCTTCGACCGCGCCGGCTTCGAGGCGGTGGACGTGCACATGAGCGACATCCTCGAGGGGCGCATCGATCTCGAGCCGTTCAAGGGGCTGGTGGCCTGCGGCGGCTTTTCCTATGGCGACGTGCTGGGCGCCGGCGGCGGCTGGGCCAAGTCGGTGCTCTTCAACGCCCGCGCCCGGGAGCAGTTCGCGGGCTTCTTCGCCCGCGACGACAGCTTCTCGCTCGGCGTGTGCAATGGCTGCCAGATGCTGGCCCAGCTCAAGGAGCTGATCCCCGGCGCCGAGGCGTGGCCGCACTTCGTGCGCAACGAGTCGGAGCAGTTCGAGGCCCGGGTGGCCATGGTCCAGGTGGAGCAGAGCCCCTCGATCCTGCTGGCCGGCATGGAGGGCTCGCGTCTGCCCATCGCCGTGGCCCATGGCGAGGGCCGCGCCGAGTTCCGCGACAGCGCCCACCTGCGCCGGATGCAGGGCGGCGGCCAGGTGGCCCTGCGCTACGTGGACAACCACGGCCAGGTGACCACCCGCTACCCGGCCAACCCCAACGGCTCGCCCTCGGGCATCACCGGCCTGACCACCCCGGATGGCCGGGTCACCATCATGATGCCCCACCCGGAACGGGTGGTGCGCGCGGTGACCAACTCCTGGCGCCCGGCCGAGTGGACCCGGGACGGCGCCTGGCTGCGGCTGTTCCGCAACGCCCGCGTCTGGGTGGACTGAGCCCTTGGGGCTTCGCCACCCCGACCAGAAGGCGGCCTCCGGGCCGCCTTCGGCGTCTGCGGCGCCCGCGCTGCGCCCCTACCAGCGGGAGGCGGTGCACCGGGTGGTGGCGCACTTCCGCGGCTCGGACGCGCCGGCGGTGGTGGTGCTGCCCACCGGCAGCGGCAAGTCGCTGGTGATCGCCGAGCTGGCGCGCCTGGCCCGGGGGCGGGTGCTGGTGCTGGCCCATGTGCGCGAGCTGGTGGAACAGAACCACGCCAAGTACCAGGCCTATGGCCTCGCGGCGGATATCTTCAGCGCCGGCCTTAAGCGCAAGGAGAGCGGTCGCCAGGTGGTGTTCGGCTCGGTGCAGTCGGTGGTGCGCGGACTCGAGCGCTTCGCGGCCGGCGACTTCACCCTGCTGGTGATCGACGAGTGCCACCGGGTCTCGCCGGACCAGGACGCCGGCTATCGCCGGGTGATCGCGCGGCTGCGCGCCGCCAACCCGCGCCTCAAGGTGCTGGGGCTGACCGCCACCCCCTACCGGCTGGGGCAGGGCTTCATCTACCACCGTCACCATCGCGGCATGGTGCGCGGCGAGGCGGACTGCTTCTTCCGCGACTGCGTCTTCGAGCAGCCCCTGCGCCTGATGGTCAAGCAGGGCTACTTGGCCGAGCCGCGGCGCATCGATGCCGCCGTGGAGCGCTACGACTTCTCGGCACTCACGCCGGGGACCAGCGGCCTGTTCCGGGAAGAGGCGCTCAACCGGGTGGTGGCGGGCCACCGCGCCACCCCCGGCATCATCGCCGAGGTGGTGGAGCGCGCCCGTGACCGCCAGGGGGTGATGCTCTTCGCGGCCAGCGTCGCCCACGCCGAGGAGATCCTCGGCTACCTGCCGGCGGGGGAGGCGGCGCTGGTCACCGGCAAGACCTCCTCCGTCGAGCGCGAACGGCTCATCGCCGCCTTCAAGGCCCGCGAGCTCAGGTACCTGGTCAACGTGGCGGTGCTGACCACCGGCTTCGATGCCCCCCACGTGGACCTGATCGCCATCCTGCGCCCCACCGAGTCGGTGAGCCTCTACCAGCAGATCGTCGGCCGCGGCCTTCGCCTCGCGCCGGGCAAGCGTGACTGCCTGGTCCTCGACTACGCCGGCAACCCCTGGGACCTCTATGCGCCGGAGGTGGGATCGCCGCGGCCCGCCTCCGACAGCGAGCCGGTGCAGGTGCCGTGCCCCGCCTGCGGCCACGCCAACCTCTTCTGGGGCAAGCGCGATGGTGAACTCGTGATCGAGCACTTCGGGAGGCGCTGCCAGGGGCTGGTTCTTTCTAGTCGCGCCCGATCCCGTGCGAAAAGCGGAAAATCAACGTCGACGACGACGGCGATGGAGCAATGTTCGTTTCGCTTTCGCTTCAAGGTGTGCGGGGAGTGCGGCGCCGAGAACGATATCGCCGCCCGGCGCTGCCACGGCTGCCAGACCCTGCTGGTGGACGCCGACGACAAGCTGAAGGAGGCGCTGCGCCTGCGCGACGCCCGGGTACTGCGGGTCGCCGGCATGCAGCTCGAGGCCACCGTCAATGGCCGCGGCCTGGCGCGGCTCAAGGTCACCTATCATGACGAGGAGGGCGTGACGCTGTCCGAGTGGTTCGCCCTGGAGACCCCGGCCCAGCGAGGCGCCTTCGCCGCGGCCTTCCTTCGCCAGCACCTGCGGGCCCCGGGGGTACCCTTCCGGCCCGTCACCCCGGAGGAGGTGGTGGCCGAGCGCCGCCGCCTGCGCCACCCCGACTTCGTGGTGGGCAGGAGGGTGGGCCGCCACTGGCAGGTGCGCGAGAAGCTCTTCGACTACGTCGGGCGCTACCGCAAGGCCGCCAAGGCGGAGTAGGGACACGGCTATCGCAGATGGCAGCATCGCTCAAGGTCTTCCCGGCGACAGGCCCCGGGGCGCCGGACCGTCGATGGGCGCTGTGCATACTTCCCTATCTACGCTACCGACGCCCTGCTGCGCTATCGCGTCCCGCTCCGCTTGCAGGTCCGTTGCTGGCCACCCATGGCCAGCCCGTTCGGAGCAGGGCTCCTCACCCCTGGCATAGGATCCCTTCTTCGACCTGTCCCCGGCGCCTTTCGCTATCGCCGCATGGTTACCTGAGATAGTCCTGGGAGCAGGGGACAGGTGCTGTCTCCTGCGCCGCGCTCTTGCTAGACTGCCCCGTTGATCCTGCGTCCCTGGAGAGGCACGCCGCGTGAGCGCCACCCCCGATACCGCCAGTCCCGAGCAGACCGCCGCCGCGGCCGGCCATGCCGCGGTGCTCGGACGGCTGTTCGACGAGCCGATCACCGAGCTGCCGGAGGACCTCTACATCCCGCCGGAGGCGCTCAAGGTCTTCCTCGAGGCCTTCGAGGGGCCGCTGGACCTGCTGCTCTACCTGATCCGGCGCCAGAACCTCGATATCCTGGCCATCGACGTCGCCGCCATCACCCACCAGTACATCGAGTACGTGGAGCTGATGAAGGCGATGGAGATCGAGCTGGCCGGCGAGTACCTGCTGATGGCGGCGATGCTCGCCGAGATCAAGTCGCGCACCCTGCTGCCGCGCCCGCCCAAGGAGGGCGGAGACGACGAGGAGGAGGACCCTCGCGCCGAGCTGATCCGCCGCCTGCAGGAGTACGAGCGGCTCAAGCACGCCGCCGAGGCGCTGGCCGAGCTGCCGCGCCTGGGGCGTGATTGGTTCCCCGCCCAGGCGGCGCTGCCGCCGCTGGAGAGCCGGGTGATCCATCCCGAGGTGGGGCTCGACGAGCTGCTGGGGGCCCTGGCCGGCATCCTGCGCCGCGCCGAGCTCAACCAGACCCACCAGATCAGCCGCGAGGGGCTCTCGACCCGGGAGCGCATGCTGGCGATCATGGCGCGCCTCGAGGGCGGGCACTTCACCCCCTTTGAGGCGCTCTTCACCCTGGAGGAGGGGCGTGCCGGGGTGGTGGTGACCTTCATGGCGATCCTCGAACTCGCCAAGGAGACGCTGATCGAGATTGTCCAGAATGCCCCGCTGTCGCCGATCCACGTGCGTTCCCGGGCGAGCCTGGAAGAGGGCGAGGGAGGCAGGGGAGAGGGCGGCGAGCTGGACGACCTGGCTGCGGAGGGCGAGAGCGCCTTCGAGGAGGACGGGGAGGGGACGACATGACCGCCATGGAATTTCCCGAGGCCCTGGACGAGATCCTCGAGGCTGCGCTGCTGGCCGCCGGTGAGCCGCTGGCCCTGGAGCGCCTCGAGGCGCTCTTCGACGACCACGAGCGCCCTCCGCGCCGCGCCCTGCGCGAGGCGCTGCAGCGCCTCGGCGTGCGCCACGAGCGCGGCGCCATGGAGCTGATCGAGACCGCCTCCGGCTACCAGCTGCGCATCCGCCCACGACTCTCGCCCTGGGTGTCGCGGCTGTGGGACGAGCGCCCCCAGCGCTACTCCCGGGCGCTGCTGGAGACCCTGGCGCTGATCGCCTACCGTCAGCCGGTGACCCGGGGCGACATCGAGGAGGTGCGCGGCGTCACCGTGAGTGGCTCGATCATGCGCACCCTGCTGGAGCGCGGCTGGATCCGCGTGGTGGGCCATCGCGACGTACCGGGGCGCCCGGCGGTCTATGCCACCACCCGCGGCTTCCTCGACGACTTCGGCCTCAAGACCCTCGACGAGCTGCCGCCGATGCACGAGCTCAAGGCCTTCGAGGCGCCGGAGGAGGAGCCGGAGGGGCCGCCGCCGGCCCAGGCCGAGATCCTCGCCCAGGCGGACGCGCCGGCCGAGGCGCCGGCAGATGACCAGGAGGAGGCGGCAGGCGCCGCCTCCTCCGAGACGACGGCCGAGATGGCCGACGACGAGAACGCCGGGACGGCGTCCGAGCGGACCGGGCTGAGCTTCGCCGACCTCGAAGCCCGCCTGTCCGAACGTGCCCGGGGCCGCGTCGACGATGACGCTGCCTCGGGGACGGAATCCACACCCAGTGAGAACGATGACTCATGAGCAACACCAGCGAAAAACTGCAGAAGGTCCTGGCCCGCGCCGGGCTCGGCTCGCGCCGCGAGATGGAGGCCGCCATCGCCGATGGCCGGGTCAGGGTCAACGGCCAGGTGGCGACCCTGGGCGACCGCATCGAGACCCGCGACAAGGTGCTCTTCGACAACCGCCCGGTGACCCTGCGCGGCGCCGAGGAGGTGCCGCGGCGGGTGATCATGTACAACAAGCCCGAGGGGGAGCTGTGCACCCGCAAGGACCCGGAGGGGCGGCGCACCGTGTTCGACCGGCTGCCGCGGCTCAAGGGTGAGCGCTGGATCGCCATCGGCCGCCTCGACATCAACACCAGCGGCCTGCTGCTGTTCACCACCGATGGCGAGCTCGCCAACCGGCTGATGCATCCCTCCACCCAGGTGGAGCGCGAATACGCCGTGCGGGTGATGGGGGAGGTGACCAAGGAGCAGGTGGTGGCCATGGTCGAGGGGGTGATGCTCGACGACGGCCCGGCGCGCTTCACCGACGTCCAGGAGTTCGGCGGCGAGGGCATCAACACCTGGTTCCACGTGGTCATCATGGAGGGGCGCAATCGCGAGGTGCGTCGCCTGTGGGAGTCCCAGGGGCTCACCGTCAGCCGCCTCAAGCGGGTGCGCTACGGCAACATCTTCCTCGACAAGCGGGCCAAGGCCGGCGAGTGGGTGGAGCTCTCCCAGGAGGAGATCGACGACCTGGCCGAGCTGGCCGGCCTGCCGCCGCGCAAGGTGCCGGACCTGACCCCGGACGAGAAGAACCGCTGGAGCCGCGACAAGCACAAGCGCAAGCCGGTACAGGCGATGCGCAAGCCCAAGGGGCGCCGCTGAGCCGCGTCGGCGACAAAAGGCAAAAAATCCCTTGCCAGCCGGAGGGGCGATCAGTATTATCTGCCCCCGTTCGGACGGGTCGTTAGCTCAGTTGGTAGAGCAGTTGGCTTTTAACCAATTGGTCGTAGGTTCGAATCCTACACGACCCACCATCCGGACCGAGGCTTGTTCGCAAGCTCGGGTCGTTAGCTCAGTTGGTAGAGCAGTTGGCTTTTAACCAATTGGTCGTAGGTTCGAATCCTACACGACCCACCAATTCCGACGCCCCGGCCTCCCTGAGGTCGGGGCGTTTTCGGCTGGGGCACATGTGCCCGGCCGACCGGGCTGCCATGTCGGGATGACGATTCCTTGACCGGGAGGGGTCAATTCCCCAGCGTCGTGGTCTAGAATAGGCCTCAGGAGCCTGCAGGCGAGAGACGCGGCCAGGCTCATCGGCGCATCCACCGCGCGGAGCGCGCGGCCGGGATGTTCCCGTAATGCGCAGGGGGAGCCCCTGCCGGTCACAGTGGTAGACACGATGACGATCACGACTTCCCGTGCCCAGGTGCGTGAGCACCTGACCCGCACCTACTGCCCCACCCGAATCCCCGCCGAGGACGAGGCCCGGGTCGAGGAGATCAAGCGCCTCCTCGAGGCCTACAACGCCGTCCTGGTGGCCCACTACTACACCGACGATGCCATCCAGCAGCTCGCCGAGGAGACCGGCGGCTGCGTGGCGGACTCCCTGGAGATGGCCCGCTTCGGCGCCCGTCACCCGGCCGACACCCTGGTGGTGGCCGGCGTGCGCTTCATGGGCGAGACCGCCAAGATCCTCTCCCCGGAGAAGCGTGTGCTGATGCCTACCCTGGAGGCGACCTGCTCGCTGGACCTGGGCTGTCCCGCCGACGAGTTCAGCGCCTTCTGCGACCAGCATCCCGAGCGCACCGTGGTGGTCTACGCCAACACCTCGGCGGCGGTGAAGGCGCGCGCCGACTGGGTGGTGACCTCCTCCATCGCCGTGGACGTGATCGAGCACCTCCAGGCCCGTGGCGAGAAGATCCTGTGGGCTCCGGACAAGCACCTCGGTGGCTACATCCAGAAGCAGACCGGCGCCGACATGCTGCTGTGGGACGGCGCCTGCATCGTCCACGAGGAGTTCAAGGCCCAGGGGGTCGAGGAGCTCAAGGCGCTCTATCCCGAGGCGGCGGTGCTGGTGCACCCCGAGTCGCCGGCCTCGGTGGTGGCACTGGCCGACGTGGCGGGCTCCACCTCCCAGCTGATCCAGGCGGCCAAGGCGCTGCCCAACGACAAGCTGATCGTGGCCACCGATCGCGGCATCTTCTTCAAGATGCAGCAGGCGGTGCCCGAGAAGACCCTCTTCGAGGCGCCCACCGCCGGCAACGGCGCCACCTGCAAGAGCTGCGCCCACTGCCCGTGGATGGCGATGAACGCCCTGGACAACCTGGCCGACGCCCTGCGCCACGGCCACGGCGAGATCCAGGTCGACGCCGCCTTGCGCCAGGCCGCGCTCAAGCCCCTGGAGCGGATGCTCAACTTCCAGAAGTGAGCGTCGAGCCACCAGCGCGCGTCGACGAGACGCCCCGAAGGCCAAGGCCTCCGGGGTGTCTTTTGTTGCAAGCCATGTCCGGGCGCTGGCGTGTTCCTGCGCTTACTGAAACTCCTCCAGCGTCTCCCGGTAGCCGAGGAAGGCCTGGTAGCGCTGGTCGATGCGGGCGGTGGCGGCGGCGTCGCCGTCGCGCTCGGCCACGCGGCGGGCCACCCCCAGCTGGCGGATCGCCTCGGTGATGCGCCCGGTCAGCTGCTGGTGCTCGGCACGGGCCAGGTGGCCCCAGGCCTCGCGGCCGCTGCGCCCCGCGGCCTCGGCCAGCAGGGTGAAGACCCCGGGATCCTCCGGGCGACGCTCGGCCAGCTCCCTCAGGACCCGCCATGCCTCGTCCGGGTCGCGCTGCAGCAGCGCCTCGCCGAGCACCAGCTGCGTGGGTACATGGCCCGGCACCAGCCGCAGCAGGCGGCGACTGCGCTGGATGGCGTCGTCGATGCGCCCGGCGTCGAGGGCGACCTCGGCGGCCGAGGCTGGCAGCAGGCTCAGGTCGGGCAGCTCCCCGGCCAGGGCATCGAGCCGGCGCAGGGCGGTGGCGGTCTCGCCGCGCTCGGCGGCGACCAGCGCCTCCAGGTAGCGCCGGGCGGCGGCCGGTGGGGCGTCCTGGGCCTGGCGGGTCAGCGCCTGCTGCGGGTCGCGAGCATGGATGCTCAGCAGCGCCCGGGCACGCACCAGGTGGTACTGCAGGTCCTCGCGGCGGGGAGTGGCCTCGAGCTGGGCGGCGCGTGAGGCGGTATCGCTGATCCGCGACTCCGTCAGCGGGTGGGTGAGCAGGAACTCCGGGGGGGTGCCGCCCTGCAGGCTAGTCAGGCGCTGCATGGCGCGGAACATCGACGCCATGGCCTCGGGGTCGTAGCCGGCCCCAGCCATCACCTGCAGGCCGAGGCGGTCTGCCTCCTGCTCGTAGCGTCGCGAGTAGGCCAGCTGGTCCTGGATGAAGGCGGCCTGGGAGCCCATGGCCACGCCGATGCCGGCGTCGCCGCCGCCCGCCGCGGCGATCAGCATGCCGGCGAGCATGGCCGCCATGGCCGGTACCTGGGTCTGCTCGGCGCGGGCCTGGCCGCGGGCGTAGTGACGCTGGGCCAGGTGGCCGAGCTCGTGGGCCAGCACCGAGGCCAGCTCCGCCTCCCGGGCGGCGAAGGCGAAGAGCCCGGCGTTGACCCCGATGACCCCGCCCGGCACGGCGAAGGCGTTGAGGCGGTGGCTGTCCACCAGGGTGGCGATCAGGTCGCTGCCGCCCAGGCCGCTGTGAGGCGCCAGGCGCGCCACCAGCGCCTCGACGTAGGCCCGGGCGATGGGGTCCTGCCACTGCGGTGCCCGGGCGCGGAACTGGCGCAGCCAGGCACGACCGAGGCGGTACTCCTCGCCGGCGGCGGCGCGGCTTCCCGCGCTCGACAGGCTGGGCAGCTCGGCCTCCTGCTCCCAGCCGGGTGTGGTCCACTGGCCGGCGGCGGGCAGCGCCAGGCCGAGGCCAAGCAGCACGCCGGCGAGGCGGATGAGGGGGCGCGATGGCATGGGGGTGCTCTCCTTCGGGCGGGGCGTACGCTCGCTCTCTGACATTGATTCGCCCCGCAAAGTGCCTTTAAATCTCTGGTGCCTGTGAACCTTTACGGTCCCCGTCGCCGGCACGCCGGCGGCGCCTTCCTGCATTCTTCCGGGAGTCTCCATGTCGCTGCAACCCGACCAAGTGCTCGACGTTTGCGGGCTGCCCTGCCCGCTGCCCCTGCTCAAGGCCAAGCAGGCGCTGGCCCGGCTCGAGGCGGGCCAGCTGCTCGAGGTGCGTGCCACCGATGCCGGCTCCTGGCAGGACTTCGCCAGCTATGTCGAGCTCAGCCCCCATGCCATGCCGGCCAGGGAGGAGCGCGGCGGCGTCTACCACTACTGGTTGCGCAAGGGCGAGGAGCGCGCCTCATGACGCTGCGGGCGGTGCTCAAGAGCTGGGTCGACCACTACCTCTCCGACGAGGAGGCGGTGATCCTGCTGGTGCTGCTGGTGGTGGGCTTCGCGGTGGTGATCTTCATGGGGCGCATGCTGGCCCCCTTCCTGACCGCCCTGGTGCTGGCCTTCCTGCTGCAGGGGGCGGTGAGCTGGCTGGAGCGCCATCGGGTGCCGCACCTGCTGGCGGTGACGCTGGTCTTCCTGGCCTTCGTGGGCCTGCTGCTGGCCATGGCGCTGATCCTGATGCCATTGATCTGGAACCAGCTGGTGGGGCTGGTGCAGGAGACGCCGCGCATGTTTGCCAGCGGCCAGCGGCTGCTCGATGACCTCCAGGAGCGCTATCCGCAGCTGGTCACCCCGGACCAGATCCAGAACTGGATCGCCGCGGCCGGACGCGAGATCACCCAGCTCGGGCAGCGCGCCCTGACGCTGTCGCTGGCCTCGCTCGGCAACGTGCTGGCGCTGATCGTTTACCTGGTGCTGGTGCCGATCCTGGTGTTCTTCCTGCTCAAGGATCGCGAGGCGCTGGTGGGCTTCACCGTCTCGCTGCTGCCCCAGAAGCGCACCCTGATGACCCGCATCTGGCACGAGATGGACAGCCAGATCGCCAACTACGTGCGTGGCAAGTTCATCGAGATCATGATCGTCGGCACCGTGGCCTTCGTCACCTTCGCCTTCTTCGGCCTGCCCTACACCGCCCTGCTGGCGGTGCTGGTGGGGTTCTCGGTGCTGGTGCCCTACATCGGCGCGGCGGTGGCCACCCTGCCGGTGGCGGCGGTGGCCGGCTTCCACTTCGGCATGACCGACCAGTTCCTCTACGTGCTGGTGGCCTACGGCGTAATCCAGGCGCTGGATGGCAACGTGCTCGTGCCGGTGCTGTTCTCCGAGGCGGTCAACCTGCACCCGGTGTCGATCATCGTGGCGGTGCTGTTCTTCGGCGGGATCTGGGGCTTCTGGGGGATCTTCTTCGCCATTCCCCTGGCCACCCTGCTCAAGGCGCTGGTCTATGCCTGGCCCCGGGGGATCAAGCGCCACCGCGAGGACGAGGGCCACGTCGCGCCGGCGGGGGAGTGAGGGGCGCCGGCGCGGTGGCGGATGCCCTCAGTCGGCGCTCAGGCGACCCTCATGCAGTGCCTGGGCCGCCTCCAGCACCTCCTGGGCATGCCCCTTGACCTTGACCCCGCGCCACTCCCGGGAAAGCCTGCCCTCGGCGTCGATCAGGAAGGTGCTGCGCTCGATCCCCAGGTGCTCCTTGCCGTAGAGCTTCTTGAGCTTGATGACGTCGAACAGCCGGCACACCGCCTCCTCCTTGTCGGAGATGAGGTCGAAGTTGAAGCCCTGCTTGGCCTTGAAGTTCTCCTGGGCGCGGATGCCGTCCCGGGAGACCCCCAGGATCACCGTGTTGGCGGCGTCGAAGTCCGCCTTGCGGTCGCGGAAGTCGCCGCCTTCGGTGGTGCAGCCGGGGGTGCTGGCCTTGGGGTAGAAGTAGACCACCACCTGCCGGCCCTGCAGCGCCGAGAGGGTGATCTCGCCCTCGCCGGTGGCGAGGGCGGTGAAGTCGGGGACGGGCTGGCCGATGCTGACGCTCATGGATGCCTCCTGGGTCGGGTAGGGGAGGCATCGATTACACGCAACCGCCGAGCGGCTGTCAAAGCGCGGCTGGGGAAAGTCGCGCCGCCGCTGTACAGGCTCCGGTCGCCTGAGTACCATTTGACCCTTGCGGGGCAGCCTGCCCCTTGCGCCCCGGCATGGCCGGGGCCTGGCGCCGCAGCCGTACCGGCAGCAGTCGAACCGAGAGGAAAGATGAGGATGGTTACGGGAAGCATCGTCGCCCTGGCGACGCCGATGAAGGTCAATGGCGATATCGACTGGGAGGCGCTGCGCCGCCTGGTGAACTTCCACCTCGACAACGGCACCGACGGCATCGTCGCCGCCGGCACCACCGGCGAGCCCACCACCATGTCCTTCGCCGAGCACTTCGACGTGATCCGTGCTGTGGTGGAGGAGGTCGACGGGCGCATCCCGGTGATCGCCGGCACCGGCGCCAACGCCACCTCCGAGGCGGTGGAGCTGGCGCGCTACGCCAGCGAGGTGGGGGCTGACTACTGCCTGTCGGTCTGCCCCTACTACAACAAGCCCACCCAGGAGGGGCTCTACCGCCACTTCAAGGCCGTCGCCGAGGGCAGCAAGCTGCCGGTGATCCTCTACAACGTGCCCGGCCGCACCTGTTCGGACCTCTACAACGAGACCGTGCTGCGCCTGGCCGAGGTGGACAACATCGTCGGCCTCAAGGACGCCACCGGCAACCTGGAGCGCGCCGAGGACCTGATCGGGCGCCTCAAGGGCAGCGACTTCATGCTCTACTCCGGTGACGACGGCACCGCCTGCGACTTCATGCTGATGGGCGGCCACGGCGACATCTCGGTGACCGCCAACGTGGCGCCCCGGGTGATGCATGACCTGTGCGCCGCCGCGGTGGCCGGCGACGCCGAGCGCGCCCACCAGCTCAACACCCGCCTGATGCCGCTGCATACCAACCTGGGCATCGAGGCCAACCCGATCCCGGTCAAGTGGGCGCTCCACCGCATGGGCCTGGTCGAGCCCGGCATCCGCCTGCCGCTCACCTGGCTCTCGGAGAAGTACCACTCCACCATCAGCGAGGCCCTGCAGCTGGCCGGGCTGATCGACGACTGATCGGCGCCGCGCCGGACCCCTGGAGAACTGGATGCAAGGTGGACTCATGACCCCCGCGCTGAAATGGCTGCCCCTGGCGGCGCTCGTCGCCCTGGCCGGCTGCGCCCGCGATGACGGCTACTACCACGACCGCAACATCGACTACGCCGATGCTCGCCAGGCACCGCCCCTGGTGCTTCCCGAGGGGCGCGACCGTGAACGTTTCCGCGATGCCATGCCGGTGCCCGAGGCCGCCGGCAGTTTCCGCCCCGGCGACGATGGCTTCGAGGCGCCGGCGCCCCAGGCGCTGGGCGCCGGCCGCGTCGAGCGTGACTTCGTCGAGCGCCGCGCCGTGGGCGATGACGCCTGGCTGGTGGTGGCTGCCGCCCCGGACAGCGTCTGGCCCCAGCTGGAGGGCTTCGCCCGCAGCCGTGGCCTCGGCGTCGAGGCCAGCGACTCCGCCCGCGGGGTGATCGAGACCCGCCAGGCGCGGCTCAGCGTTCGCCAGGGGCTGCGCAGCGGCGACAGCGAGGTGCGTTGCGATCAGGCCGGCCGCCCGCTGGGCCCCTGCCTGGACGCCCTGGAGGAGTACTTCGCCGCGCGCAGCGCCTCGGCCTCCAGCGCCGCCTCGTTGCGCGCCCAGGGGCTGGCCGGCGAGGAGCGCCTGCGCCTGGTCGAGCGCGGCGACGAGTGGGTGGTCGAGGTGCCGCTGGATATCGAGCGGACCTGGGCCGAGCTGGAGTACCAGCTGCGTCAGGACTTTACCCTCGAGGGAAGCCGTGAGCTGCTGGAGAGCACCCCGGCGGACTACTCCCATCGCATCCGTTATCTGCCTCTTTCCGAGCGCCGTGAAGGCTTCTGGAAGGGACTGGTGTCATCGCCGTCGCCGCGCGAGATCCGCCTGGTACTGGAGAGCGAAGGGCCCGAACGGACCCTGCTGCGCGCCGAGAGTGCCAGCGAAGAAGGCTTCAGCGCCGAGGATCGCCGTGAACTGCTGGAGCGGGTGGCGAGCCTGCTGCGCTGATGACGGTGACGCAGGAGGCGCCTGGGCGGCTGCGCTTCGCCTCCCTGGGCAGCGGCAGCAAGGGCAATGCCACCCTGGTCAGCGACGGCGAGACCCACCTGCTGGTGGACTGCGGCTTCAGCCTGCGCGAGGCGGAGCGGCGCCTGAGACGGCTGGGCATGCACCCGCGCCAGCTCGATGCCCTGCTGGTGACCCACGAGCACGGCGACCATATCCGGGGCATCGGTGCCCTGGCACGCCGCTATCGGCTGCCGGTGTGGCTGACCCCGGGCACCTGGGCCTCGGGACGCCTCGGCGAGCTGCCGGAACGCCGCTGGATCACTCCCCAGGCGCGCTTCGCGGTGAAGGGGCTTTCCATCGACCCGGTGACCGTGCCCCACGATGCCCGCGAGCCGGTACAGTTCCGCATCCAGGGCGGCGAGCGGCGGCTGGGATTGCTGACCGACCTGGGGCATCCCACCGAGCATGTGGCGCGTGCCTTCGCCGGCTGCGATGCCCTGGTGCTGGAGTGCAACCATGACGTGCGCATGCTGGCCGAGGGGCCCTATCCGCCGCGGCTGAAGCGTCGGGTGGGGGGCGACTGGGGCCACCTGGCCAACGCCCAGGCGGCCCGCCTGCTGCCCCGCCTCGGCCTGGATCGCCTGCAGCGCATCGCCTGCTCGCACCTCTCGGAACACAACAACCGCCCCGAGCTGGCGCTGGAGGCCCTGGTGCCGCTGCTCGACGGCGACGAATCGCGGCTGATGGTGACCTGCCAGGACGATGGCCTGGCGTGGCAGGCCATCGCCTGAGCCCTACCTTCCTTCCTGACTCGAGCCCCCGGAGGCTGCCATGGAAAAGCGTCAAGAACTCTACGCCGGCAAGGCCAAGTCGGTCTTCGCCACCGATGACCCCGATCGCGTGATACTGCAGTTCCGCGATGACACCAGTGCCTTCGACGGCGAGCGCATGGAGTCGTTGGACCGCAAGGGCATGGTCAACAACCGCTTCAACGCCTTCATCATGGAGACGCTCGCCGAGGCCGGCGTGCCCACCCACTTCGAGAAGCGCCTCTCCGACACCGAGAGCCTGGTCAAGCGGCTCGAGATGATCCCGGTGGAGTGCGTGGTGCGCAACCTCGCCGCCGGCGGCCTGGTCAAGCGTCTGGGCGTCGCCGAGGGGCAGGAGCTGAACCCGCCCACCTTCGAGCTGTTCCTTAAGAACGACGCCCTGCACGACCCGATGATCAACGAGTCGCTGGCCGAGACCTTCGGTTGGGCGACCCCCGAGCAGCTGGCCGAGATGAAGGCGCTCACCTTCAAGGTCAACGCCGTGCTCAAGCAACTCTTCGCCGACGGCGGCCTGCTGCTGGTGGACTACAAGCTGGAGTTCGGCCTCTTCCAGGGCCAGATCGTGCTCGGCGACGAGTTCTCCCCGGACGGCTGCCGGCTGTGGGATGCCAAGAGCCGCGAGAAGCTCGACAAGGACCGCTTCCGCCAGGGGCTGGGCGGCGTGATCGAGGCCTACGAGGAGGTGGGCCGCCGCATCGGCATCGATTTCGACTGAGCCTTGCGGGGCTTGGCGCTTCATCACCGGGGGCCCTGCGGGGCCCCTGGTCGCGTCAGGGCGTAGCGATCTCCACCACCTCGAGGCGCGTGATACCCGCCTCGTCGGTGAGGGTGCGGAAACGCACGTCGACGTCGCGCAGGCGCACCCCGTAGGGGCGTGCCTCGTCGCCGCGGCGATAGGCCGGCCGCGGGTCCTGGGCCAGTACCTCGATGATCAGCGTGCGCAGCGAGGCGGCGTCCTCGCGCGCGGCCAGCGCCGTCTCGGCCGCCGCGGTGAAGCCTACCGGCAGCCGGGGCGGCGCCTCGGGGGCGAAGCCGCCGCGGGCCTCGGGTCGCGCCTCGGCCCAGGGCAGGTAGGGCTTGATGTCCAGCACGGGAGTGCCGCCCACCAGGTCGGTGCCGGCCAGGGTCAGCCTGACCCCGTCGCCGAGGTCGACCGCGAGGAGCTCCACCAGGGAGAGCCCCAGGCGGTTGGGGCGATGGGTGCTGCGGCTGGCGAAGACGCCGACCTTGCGGTTGCCGCCGAGGCGCGGCGGGCGCACCAGCGGGGTCCAGCGCTCGGGGCTCTGATGGAACAGGAAGGTAAGCCACAGGTGGCTGAACGTCTCCAGGCCGCGGACCGCCAGCGGGTCGTCGTAGGGCGGCAGCAGCCGGAGCGTGGCGCGCGCCGAGGGGGCGAGCCCCGGCTGGCGGGGCACGCCGAACTTGTCGGGGAAGTCGCTCTCGATGACGCCGATGGGCGACAGTGTGATCTCGTGAAGGGGGGCAGGGGCGCTCATGGTGGGCATTATGCCTGCCGCCCGCTGCGGCGGCGAGGCCGGTTGGCGGGACCGGCGCCCTTGTGTAGGCTCTCGCCAACACCCCGGCAGGAGACCTCCCCATGAACGACACCCTCAACGCGGACGCCGGCCAGGCCGCGGCACGGCCCGGCGCACGCATCCGCTATCGCGAGGCGCGGGCGCGTGACGCCGCCGACCAGGCCGAGGTCTTCCACCACGCCGTCATGCAGGGCGCCATGGCCCACTACAGCGTGGCCCAGCGCGAGGCCTGGGTCTCGGCGCTGCCCCGCGATGCCAGCGCTTGGGCGGCGCGCCAGGCGCTCTACACCACCCTGGTGGCGGACTGCGACGGGCGCTGCGTGGGCTTCCTGGAGCTCGAGCCGGCCCGAGGGCGCATCGTGACCCTCTATGTCTGGCCGTCGCTGGCGCGTCGCGGGATCGGCGCGACCCTGCTGATCCACGCCGAGCGGCTGCTGGTAGAGCAGGGCGTGGGGCGGGCCAGCATCGAGGCGAGCCTGCTGTTGGCCGAGGGGCTGGTGCGCCGCGGCTGGCGCGACCTGGGGCAGGAGTGGGTCGAGCGCGGCGGCGAGCGGCTGCCGCGCCACCGCCTGGAGAAGCGCCTGGAGGCGCTGGAGACCTGAGGGCGCCTCCCGCCGGCGCCCGGTCGATCCGTCTCAGTCCAGCAGGCGCATGGAGAGGTCGATCGCCTTGACGTCCTTGGTCAGGGCGCCGCTGGAGATGCAGTCGACGCCGGTCTCGGCGATGGCACGCAGGGTGGTCTCGTCGACGTTGCCGGAGGCCTCCAGGGTCGCGCGGCCGGCGCCGCGGCGCACCGCCTCGCGCAGCTCGTCAAGGCCGAAGTTGTCGAGCATGATCACGTCGGCCCCGGCGGCCAGCGCCTGCTCCAGCTCCTCGAAGGTCTCCACCTCCACCTCTACCGGCAGGTCGCGGGCGATATCGCGGGCCTCCTGCACCGCCGCGGCGATGCCGCCGCAGGCGGCGATATGGTTCTCCTTGATCAAGAAGGCGTCCCACAGGCCGAGACGGTGGTTGTGTCCCCCGCCGCAGGCCACCGCGTACTTCTGGGCCAGGCGCAGGCCGGGCAGGGTCTTGCGGGTATCCAGCAGGCGCACCCCGGTGTCTCCGATCAGGTCGACGTAGTGGCGGGTGCGGGTGGCGGTGGCGGAGAGGGTCTGCAGCAGGTTGAGCGCGGCGCGCTCGCCGGTCAGCAGGCTGCGTGCCGAGCCCTCGAGCTCGAGGAAGGCCTGGCCCGCCTCCAGGCGGTCGCCGTCGGCAGCCTGCCAGCGCAGGGCCACCGTGGGATCCAGGCGCCGGAACAGCTCGTCGACCCAGGCCACCCCGCACAGCACGCAGGCCTCGCGGGTGATGACCCGGGCCCGGGCGTGCTGCTCGGCGGGGATCAGCCCGGCGGTGATGTCACCGGGGCCGACATCCTCGGCCAGCAGGCGGGCGGCGGCGTCGCGGATCTCTTCGGCTAGGGCGTCCTGGTAGTGCATGCGTTGCCTCACGGGTCGAGGTGGGGTGGCCGAGCCGGCCGGGGGCGCCCATTATAGGCAATCCACTCGAATCACGTCAGGGGAGGCGCATGGTGATCGAACAGGGCTGGCTGGCGGGGGCGCGGCGGGTGCCCTCGCCCAACTGCGACGCGCGCCCGGATGGCGAGGTATCGCTGCTGCTGCTGCACTCCATCAGCCTGCCGCCGGGGGTGTTCGGCGGGGATGCCATCGAGCGCCTCTTCACCAACCGCCTCGACCCGTCGGCACACCCCTTCTTCGCCGCCATCCAGGGGCTGCGGGTCTCGGCCCACCTGTTGATCCGCCGCGACGGCGAGTGCGTGCAGTTCGTGCCCTTCCAGCGCCGCGCCTGGCACGCCGGGCGCTCCCGCTGGCACGACGGCAAGCGCTGGAGAACCGCCCTCAACGACTTCGCCATCGGCATCGAGTTGGAGGGCGACGAGGTCTCGCCCTATACCGCCGCCCAGTACGAGCGCCTGGCCGAGGTCGCTGGCGCGCTCCTCGCCGCCTATCCCGCCCTCGATGCCACGCGCATCGCCGGCCATGCCGAGGTGGCGCCGCTGCGCAAGTCCGACCCCGGGCCGGCCTTCGACTGGGCCTACTGGCGGCAGCGCCTGGCCACGCAGCCGGCGCCGGGCTGACGCAGGCCGCTCGCTTGCTTGAAACGGTAGTTTACTTACAACCCCTTGACCTTGGTCGGAATCATCTTGCCCGGTGCCTCGCAAGCCCTTGCGCTGCGGTGCAATATCTTGTTTGTGGAAAATAATTCCAATCCTTGTTGAATTGGCAGGGCGGGGCATATACGGTATCTTCCACGCAGAAACGGTGCGTCCGGCGCCCGTCCTGTAGGAAAATTACAACGTTGTCATGCGGCGTGCTGCCTCTCTGGCGAGAGGGCGCCTGCTGCCCGCTCAGCGAGCACACGACATCCCATCGTCATTCGGAGAGACGTCTATGAGTCTGGAGGCAAGAGAGGATCTCGATCCGGTCGAGACCGAAGAGTGGCTGGAATCCCTCGAGTCGGTTCTGGATCATGAGGGCGAGGAGCGCGCCCGGTTCCTGCTCACGCGCCTGGCCGACCGCCTGCGCCGCGACGGTACCCAGCCCCCCTTCTCGGCGACCACGCCGCACCGCAACACCATCCCGGTGCACCGCGAGGCGCCGATGCCCGGCGACCTCTTCATGGAGCGCAAGATCCGTTCCATGATCCGCTGGAACATGGCGGCGATGGTGACCCGCGCCAACCGCAAGCACAAGGGCATCGGCGGCCACCTGGCCAGCTACATGTCCAGCGCCACCCTCTACGAGGTGGGCTTCAACCACTTCTTCCGTGCCCCCAACGGTGACTTCCAGGGCGACCTGGTGTTCATCCAGGGCCACAGCTCCCCGGGCATCTACGCCCGTGCCTTCCTCGAGGGGCGCCTGACCGAGGAGCAGATGGACAACTACCGCCAGGAGGTCGACGGCAACGGGCTCTCGTCCTACCCGCACCCCTGGCTGATGCCCGACTTCTGGCAGCTGCCCACGGTCTCCATGGGCTTGGGCCCGATCATGGCCATCTACCAGGCCCACGTCATGAAGTACCTGGACCAGCGTGACCTGCAGCCGATGCAGGACCGCAAGATCTGGTGCTTCATGGGCGACGGCGAGTGTGACGAGCCGGAGTCCCTGGGCGCCATCCACCTGGCCAGCCGCGAGAAGCTCGACAACCTGATCTTCGTGATCAACTGCAACCTGCAGCGCCTCGACGGTCCGGTGCGCGGCAACTCGCGCATCATGGACGAGCTGGAGGGCGTCTTCCGCGGCGCCGGCTGGAACGTCATCAAGGTAGTCTGGGGCCGCCTGTGGGATCCGCTCTTCGAGAAGGACAAGAAGGGCGTCCTGCAGAAGCTCATGGACGAGACCGTCGATGGCGAGTACCAGAACTGCAAGGCTAACGGCGGCGCCTATACCCGGGAGAACTTCTTCGGTAAGTACCCGGAGACCGCCGAGATGGTCAAGGACCTCTCCGACGAGGACATCTGGAAGCTCAACCGCGGCGGCCATGACCCGTTCAAGGTCTACGCGGCCTATCACCAGGCGGTGAACAACGCCAACGGGCGTCCCACCGTGGTGCTGGCGCATACCGTCAAGGGCTACGGCCTGGGTGCCGACGGCGGCGAGGCCGACAACGAGGCCCACCAGGTCAAGTCCATCGACGATCCCGAGGTGCTCAAGCGCTTCCGCGACCGCTTCGGCATCCCGATCTCCGACGAGGAGATCGAGCATGACATGCCCTACTACAAGCCGGCCGACGACACGCCGGAGATGAAGTACATGCATCTCCAGCGCGAGCGGCTGGGCGGCTACCTGCCGGCGCGCCAGCACGACTTCGAGGCGCTGGAGATCCCGGGCCTCGATGACAAGATATTCGCCAGCCAGATGGGCGGCTCCAAGGGCCGCGAGGTCTCCACCACCATGGCCTTCGTGCGGGTGCTCAACGGCCTGGTCAAGCACAAGAGCTTCGGCAAGCAGGTGGTGCCCATCGTCCCCGACGAGGCGCGGACCTTCGGCATGGAGGGCATGTTCCGCCAGCTCGGCATCTACACCTCCGAGGGCCAGAAGTACGAGCCCATGGACAAGGGCCAGCTGATGTTCTATCGCGAGGACAAGGCCGGCCAGGTACTCGAGGAGGGCATCACCGAGGCGGGAGCGATGTCCTCGTGGATCGCCGCGGCCACCTCCTACGCCAACCACGGCCTGCCGCTGCTGCCCTTCTACATCTACTACTCGATGTTCGGCTTCCAGCGCATCGGCGACCTGGCCTGGGCGGCCGGCGACCTGCAGGCGCGCGGCTTCCTGGTCGGCGGCACCGCGGGCCGCACCACCCTCAACGGCGAGGGCCTGCAGCACCAGGATGGCCACAGCCACCTGCAGGCCTCTACCATCCCCAACTGCCGCACCTACGACCCCACCTATGCCCACGAGCTGGCGGTGATCGTGCAGAGCGGCCTGACCCGGATGTTCGTCGACAAGGAGCCCTGCTTCTACTACCTGACGGTGATGAACGAGAACTACGAGCACCCCGAGCTGGAGGAGGTGCCCGCCGACGACATCATCAAGGGCATGTACCTGCTGCGCGAGACCCAGGGTGACAAGGCCCGGGTGCAGCTGATGGGCTCCGGCACCATCCTGCGCGAGGTCGAGGCCGCCGCCGAGCTGCTCCGCGAGGACTGGGGCGTGGGCGCCGACATCTGGAGCGTGCCGAGCTTCAGCGAGCTGCGTCGCGAGGCGCTGGGCCTGGATCGCGAGGCCTTCCTGAACCCTGAGGCCGAGCCGGGCAAGCCCCACGTCACCCGCTGCCTGGAGGGTCGCCAGGGGCCGGCGGTCGCCGCCACCGACTACATGCGCCTGTTCGCCGACCAGGTGCGTGCCTGGGTGCCCACCGACTACCACGTGCTGGGGACCGACGGCTTCGGCCGCTCCGACACCCGCGAGAAGCTGCGCGAGTTCTTCGAGGTGGATCGCCGTTTCGTCGCCGTGGCCGCCCTCAAGGCGCTCGCCGAGCGCGGCGAGCTCGATCGCAAGGTGATCGGCGAGGCGCTGGCGAAGTACAACATCGATCCGGCCAAGCCGAATCCGCTGACCGACTGATCCGGTGGGGCGGGCCCGTGCCCGCCCCCTCCAGGCACGATTTGGAAGGAGCGCGACCTTGAGTAGCGAAATCATCAAAGTACCGGACATCGGCGGCGATACCGATGTGGAGATCATCGAGATCGCGGTGTCGGAAGGCGACGTCATCGACGCCGAGGACACCCTGATCACGCTGGAATCCGACAAGGCCAGCATGGACGTGCCCTCGCCCAAGGGCGGCAAGGTGGTCAAGGTGCTGGTGAAGGAGGGCGACACCGTCTCCGAGGGTGACGACATCGTCGAACTCGAGATCGAGGGCGACGGCGACGCCGCGCCGGCGGCGGACCAGGCCGAGGAGAAGGCCGCACCGGCGCCCGAGAAGGCCCCGCAGCCCGCCGCCGAGACCCCGGCGGCCAAGGGCGGCGGCGGCAAGCGCACCGTGGAGATCACCGTGCCCGACCTCGGCGGCGACAGCGACGTCGAGGTGATCGAGGTCTCGGTGGCCGAGGGCGATGAGGTTGACCTCGAGGCAGCGCTGATCACCCTGGAGTCGGACAAGGCCTCCATGGACGTGCCGAGCCCCCATGCCGGCAGGCTGGTCTCCCTGGCCGTGAAGGAGGGGGACACCGTCTCCGAGGGCGACCTGATCGGCACCATGGAGATCACCGACGAGGGCGGCGAGGCACAGCAGGCCCCCGCGTCCACGGCGAGCGAGCCCCAGGCGGCTGCCGAGTCCGAGCCAGAGCCCGCCCCCCAGGGCGGCGGCGAGCCGCAGCGTCATGAGGTCCGGGTGCCGGACCTGGGCGGCGCCAGCGACGTGCCGATCATCGAACTGGCCGTGGCCGAGGGCGACGAGGTCGAGGAGGAGACGCCGCTGATCACCCTGGAGTCCGACAAGGCCTCCATGGATGTGCCGAGCCCCCACAAGGGCCGGCTGGTGGAGCTCGCCGTCAAGGAGGGCGACAGCGTCTCCGAGGGTGACCTGATCGGCGTCATCGAGACCGCCGGCGCCGCCCCCGCGCCCGCCTCGAGCGGCGGCAAGGCGAGCGGGAAGCCGGCCGAAGCGTCTCAGGCAGGTAAGCCCCAGGCCGAGAAGCCCGCTCCGACTCCGGCCGGCACCCCGAGTCCCGAGGCCGAGATGGCGTCCTACAAGCCCCGTGAGGGCAAGCTGGTCCATGCCGGCCCGGCGGTGCGCATGCTGGCCCGGGAGCTCGGCGTCGACCTGACTCAGGTCCCGCCCAGCGGTCCCAAGCAGCGCGTGCTCAAGGAAGACGTCCACGCCTACGTCAAGCAGGTGATGGCCAACCAGGGCAAGGCCCAGGCCGCCCCTGGCGCGTCCGCGGCGGCCGGTTCCGGCATCCCGCCGATCCCTGATCAGGACTTCAGCCAGTTCGGCGAGGTGGAAGAGAAGCCCATGGGGCGCCTGATGAAGATGGGCGCCACCAACCTGCACCGCAGCTGGGTCAACCTGCCCCATGTCACCCAGTTCGACGAGGCGGACATCACCGAGCTGGAGGCCTTCCGCAAGTCCATGAAGGCCGAGGCGGAGGCCCAAGGCGCCAAGCTCACGCCGCTGCCCTTCCTGATCAAGGCGTGCGCCTACGCCCTGCGCCAGTACCCGCAGTTCAACGTCAGCCTGAAGAGCGACGGCGAGACGGTGGTGCACAAGAAGTACGTGCACATCGGCATCGCCGTGGACACCCCGGACGGCCTGATGGTGCCGGTGATCCGCGACGCCGACAAGAAGTCGCTGATCGACCTCGCCAAGGAATCCGTGGAGCTGGCCAAGAAGGCGCAGTCGAAGAAGCTCAAGCGCGAGGAGATGACCGGCGGCTGCTTCACCATCTCCAGCCTGGGTTCCATCGGTGGCACCGCCTTCACCCCCATCGTCAATGCCCCGGAGGTCGCCATCCTCGGCGTCTCCAAGGCGTCGATGAAGCCGGTGTGGGACGGCGCGACCTTCCAGCCCCGGCTGATGATGCCGCTGTCGCTCTCCTACGACCACCGCGCGGTCAACGGGGCCGACGCGGCGCGCTTCACCGCGCTGCTGGGGCAGCTGCTCACCGACATCCGTCGACTGCTGCTCTAGGGCCAGGCTAGCCCCTGCCCGGACGACGGCGCCCCGCGGGGCGCCGTCGTCATTTTCGGCCCGGCACGGTGCGCCAAGACCAAAGTGCAACACGGGGCGAGAGCGTTGAAATGCAAGACGTTTTCGTGCCTCGGCGGGAGTGGGGAAGGGGGTGGCGCTTGTGCTGGTCCCGGGCCGCGGTTATCGTTCACCACCCACGATTTCTTCATTACTGACAACCACTTGACCACGAGGACTCGATCATGCGTTTGATCCTGTTGGGCCCCCCCGGTGCCGGCAAGGGCACCCAGGCCCAGTTCATCTGCGAGCGTTTCAACATCCCGCAGATCTCCACCGGCGACATGCTGCGTGCCGCCGTCAAGGAGGGCAGCGAGCTGGGCGTCAAGGTCAAGGAGATCATGAACAGCGGCGGGCTGGTCTCCGACGACATCATCATCGACCTGGTCAAGGAGCGCATCGCCCAGCCCGACTGCGCCAACGGCTTCCTGTTCGACGGCTTCCCGCGCACCATTCCCCAGGCCGATGCCATGAAGGAGGCCGGGGTGAAGCTGGACCACGTGCTGGAGATCGCCGTGGACGACGAGGAGATCGTCAACCGCCTGGCCGGTCGCCGCGTGCACCCGGGCTCCGGCCGGGTCTACCACGTCGACCACAACCCGCCCAAGGAGGCCGGCAAGGACGACGTCACCGGCGAGGCGCTGATCCAGCGCGACGACGACCGCGAGTCCACCGTGCGCAACCGCCTGGCGGTCTACCACGAGCAGACCGCGCCGCTGGTCGACTACTACCAGGCCTGGGCCGAGCAGGACCCCGAGGCCGCGCCGGCCTACCATCGCGTCGAGGGCATCGGCAGCGTCGACGATATCAAGAGGCGGGTGCTCAAGGCCCTGGAGGGCTGATCGAGCCCTGTTCGCAGGGGCTTGCCCGGCGACATGCCTGAGCGGGGGCGCGGTGAACCCCTCCAGGCCTGTCCCCGGCGCCCCTCGGAGTTACGCCAGCGCTTCCACTCGGATGGCCCGCCTCGAGCGGGCCATCGTCGTTCGGGGCCCGGCCACGTATAATGTCCGCCCGTTTTTCCCGGATGGTATTGCCATGTCGATCCTGCTGGCCCTGGATGCCTCGTCGAGCGCCTGCTCCGCCGCGCTGCTGCGGCGGCGCCTCGGCGCCGACGACGAACTGCTCTCCCGCTTCGCGCTGACCCCCCGCGAGCACACCCGGCGCCTGCTGCCCATGGTTGACGAGGTGCTGGCCGAGGCCGGGGTGGCGCCCGCCGAGCTCGACGCCATCGCCTACGGCCATGGCCCCGGCTCCTTCACCGGCCTGCGCATCGCCGCCGGCGCCGCCCAGGGGCTCGCCTACGGCCTCGACCGCCCGCTGGTCGGTGTCTCCACCCTGGCGGCCCTGGCACTGGGTGCCCACCGCCGGCACCACTTCCGCTGGCTGGTCACCGCCCTGGACGCGCGCATGGGCGAGATCTACGTCGCCGCCTGGCAGTGCACCGGCGCTCGCCCGGAGCGGCTGCTGGACGAGGCGGTGATGGCACCGGAGCGCCTGCGCCTGCCGTCGGGGCATGATGACCACGACTGGGTCGGGGTGGGCTCCGGCTGGACGCTGCTCGAGCGCATGCCCGCCGAGGTGCAGGCCGAGCTCGGCCAGCACCTGCCCGAGGTGGAGGCGGACGCCGCCGACATGGCGCTGCTCGCCATGGCGACGTTCGAGGACGGCGGTGGCCAGCCGGCGCATCTCGCCCAGCCGGTCTACCTGCGCAACGAAGTGGCGTGGAAGAAGGCCAGGTGAGTGCCCCGGTGGCGGTGCAGGGGCAGGCGCTGGCGGCGCTCGCCGAGCGGCTCGGCCTGCCCCTGGAGGCCGAGGCCGAGCTGACCCTGGCGCGTCGCGAGGGGCGCCTGGTGCTGGCCGGCGACGAGAGGCGCTACGGTCATCCGCTGGCGGTAGACTTCACCGCCGGCCGCGCCGCCCATCGCCGCCGCTTCGGCGGGGGGCGTGGCCAGCTGGTGGCGCGTGCCTGCGGCCTCGCCAGGGGGGTGACGCCCTGCGTGGTGGACGCCACCGCGGGGCTGGGGCGCGACGCCTTCGTGTTGGCGAGTCTGGGGGCCGAGGTGCTGCTGGTGGAGCGGGTGGCGGCGATCTTCGCCCTGCTCGAGGATGGCCTGGCGCGGGCCCGGGCGGACGCCGAGACGGCGCAGGTCGCCGCGCGCATGCGCCTGGCGTGGGGCGACGCGGCCCGCGAGCTCGAGGCCCTGGTGGCCGCGGCGGCCTTCCCGCCCCAGGTGGTGCACCTGGACCCGATGTTTCCCCATCGCGAGAAGTCGGCGCTGGTCAAGAAGGAGATGCGGCTCTTCCGCACCCTGGCCGGCGACGACGCCGATGCCCCGCGCCTGCTGGAGGCGGCCCTGGACGTGGCGACCCACCGGGTGGTGGTCAAGCGCCCGCGCAAGGCACCGCCCATCGCGGGGCCGGCGCCGCGCCATGTGCTCGAGGGCAAGACCAGCCGCTACGACCTCTATGTGCACCGCTCGCTGACGGCGGGGTGATCCGCCTCGCGGTGGGTCACCAGCTGCAGCCGGTGGCGCAGCGCCGGGTCGAACAGCCGCCGCGAGCGCTTCGCCGCCTCGCTCAGCTGCGCGTCGAAGACCAGCCGCCCCTCGGCGTCCCGCCATAGCCACCCCTGCTGCTCGAGACCGTCCACCAGGCCGACGAAGAGCCGGCTGTCGAAGAACTCCGGGGAGTCGAGCCCCGAGAGCAGGGCGAGGCGCTCGGCGAGTTGGCGGCTGCGCTCGGCCAGTGCCTCGGCGCCGAGGCGCGCCGGCCCGGCGTCCAGCAGCACCGCGAGCAGCAGGTAGCCGCGCTCCAGGGAGGGCTGCATCAGCTGGCCCAGCAGGTCCAGGCACTCGCCGGCCTCGATGTCGTCCTCGGGCCGCCGCCAGCCGGCGTCGCCGTCCGGCACCAGCAGCCCCAGGGCCACCAGCGTGTCGAGCATCGCCGCCAGCGCCTGGCGCAACGAGGCCGGCGGGGCCACCATCAGCTCGCGTGCCAGGATCGGCCAGCCCGGTGCCAGCAGCTCGGTCAGCGCCTCCAGGCGATGCGCCGGCTGGTGGTGGAAGGCGAAGGCGGTGAGGCCGGCCAGGGCGAAGAGGTGCAGCACGTTGTTGCGGTACCACCCCAGCCGGCCGGCCTGGCCGGCGTCGGCCAGCAGGATGTCGCCCAGCGGCTGCTCGCGGCGCTGGATCATGCCCAGCGCCAGGGCCTGGGCGATCCACGCCGGTGGCTCGCCCTCCGGCAGGCTGACCCGCGTGCTGCCGGGCAGTCGCCGCTGCAGCGCCGCCAGCAGCGCGAGCTGGCGCTCCATCAGGCGCTCCTCGATGGCGTGGTGGGAGGTGGCCAGCAGCACCAGGGCGACCAGGTTGACCGGGTTGAGAGCGGCGGCGGCGTTGATGCGCCGGCACAGCGTCTCTCCCAGGCGTGGCACCATGTCAGCCAGCCATGCGGGGCGCTCCTCGCCGTCGCGGCGCCACGCCTCACCTAGCGTCGCGTCCAGGTAGGGGGCCACCGCCAGCGGCTCGCCGACATTGACGCTGACCCGGCCGAAGGGCTGGCGCAGATGCCTTACTACCCGCAGCAGCGCCAGGGGGCTCTCCTTGCGTTTCCTGCCGCCGCGGAGTTCCCGCTGGTAGCTGGCGCTCTCGATCACCCGCTCGTAGCCGATGTAGACGGGGATGAAGGCCAGCGGGCGCGCCTGGCCGGTGGCGTGGCTGCGCAGGAAGGAGCGCAGGGTCATCGCCAGCATGCCGGGGCGCGCCGGCAGCATGCGTCCGCTGCGCGAGCGGCCGCCTTCGATGAAGTACTCCAGCGGATGGCCGCGGGCGATCAGCCGGTGCAGGTACTCGTTGAACACCGTGGCGTAGAGGCGGTTGTCGCGGAAGCTGCGACGCAGGAAGAAGGCGCCGCCGCGGCGCAGCAGGGGCCCCACCAGTGGCATGTCGAGGTTGCGCCCGGCGGCGATATGCGGCGGCATCAGCCCCTCCTGGTAGAGTACGTAGGAGAGCAGCAGGTAGTCGATATGGCTGCGGTGGCAGGGCACATAGACCAGGGTGTGATCCTCGGCCAGCGCCTTCACCTCGGCCAGGCCGCGGACCTCGACGCCATCGTAGAGCCGGTTCCACAGCCGCCGCAGCAGGCCGTCGAGGAAGCGCAGCACCGGGTAGGTCATGTTGGAGGCGATCTCGCGGCCATAGCGCAGCGCGCGGCCCTGCAGGCGGGGCCGCGACAGGCGCCCCTCGCCGGCCAGCTCGTCGATCACCCGGCGCACCTCGGGGCTCTTCGCGACCCCCTCGATCAGGGTACGGCGGTGGGAGAGGTCGGGGCCCAGCACCCGCGTGCGCACGCGGCGGAAGTGGACCCGCAGCAGGCGCGCCGCCTTGCGGTTGGTGAGTGTTGGGTCGCGGCCGTCGCATAGCTCGCGCAGGGGCAGCGGGGCGCCGAAGTGCAGCTCCACGCTGCGGCGGTTGACCAGCATCGAGAGCAGCCGGCGCAGCCGCCCGGTGAGCTGCCAGCTGTCGGCGGCGACCAGGCGCCAGAAGCCGAAGCGCTTGCCCGGGGCGCGTCCCCAGAAGACGCTCACCGGCACCAGCTGCACCGCCAGTTCGGGGTCGGCCTCGAGCGCCTCGACCAGCGCCTGGAAGGGCGGCCGGGTCCGGGCCTTGCCGCCCAGCAGCCGGCGGCGTGTCGCCGGCAGGGCCAGCACCCCGGGCAGGCGTCGCTCGCCCAGGCGTACCGAGCCGGCGGCGAGGGGCAGGCCATGCCGGCGGGTCAAGGCCGCCAGCAGCCAGGTATCGCTCAGCGCGGGCCTGGGCAGTACGTAGACGACCGCCTGGTCGGGGTCGAGAGCCAGGGCGTGGGGCGCGGATTCGATCAGGCGCGGGCGCACCCAGGCGTCGAGGAGGCGGCTCATGGAGGCGCGCAGGGGCGCGGTGAGGGAGTGCAGCAAGGCCATCCGTTTGCCCCGGGTGCTGGAAAGGGAGGGGAGTGCCAGTATAGTCGTCGAAGGGCGCCGGGTCAGTCGGCGCGCGGTGGCGCCGAGCCAGGCGACGACGGACGGAGAGGCGAGGGATGCACGGGATCTGGCGAGAAGGCAACGACTTCGAGCTGCTGCCGGAGGCCAGCCGCTTCCTGCCGGCGATGTTCGAGGCCATCGAGCAGGCACGTGGCTCGATCCTGATCGAGCTCTACCTGATGGAGTCGGGGCGGCTCGCCTCGGCGCTGATCGATGCCCTGGTGCGCGCCGCCGAGCGCGGGGTGGCGGTGCTGCTGCTGCTCGACGGCTATGGCGCCATGGGGCTCGCCGGGCGCGATCGTGAGCGGCTGCAGGCGGGGGGCGTGGCGCTGCGCTTCTTCAATCCCCTGGGCCTGCACTCCCTGGCGCGCAACCTGACCCGCGACCACCGCAAGCTGGTGGTGGTGGATGGCCGGGTCGCCTTCACCGGTGGCTTCGGCGCGGTGGACGAGTTCCTCGACGCCTGGTACGAGGTGGCGGTGCGCATCCAGGGGCCAGTGGTGGCCGACTGGGTCCGGCTGTTCTGCCGTCTGTGGGATTCGCCGCTGACCCGCGGCGAGGGCGCCACGGGGCTGGTGCATGGCCTGGCGACCGCCGCTCGACCGGCGGCGGGCTATCGCGGCATGCGCGGGCGTGCCGTCTGGGGCCAGGGCTACCGTTACCAGGCGATCCGCCATTCGCTCCACGGCCGGGTGGTCACCGCACGCCATCGACTCTGGCTCTGCACCCCCTACTTCGCACCCACGCTGACCCTGCGTCGGCGCCTGGTGCAGGCGGCGCGCCGCGGGATCGACGTGCGATTGCTGCTGCCCGGGGAGCGCCATGACCACCCCGGGGTGCGCTATGCCGGCCAACGCTTCTATGGCCGCCTGCTCAAGGCAGGGGTGCGCATCTTCGAGTTCCAGCCCACCTTCATCCACGCCAAGGTCTCGCTGGCCGACGACTGGGTGAGCCTCGGTTCCTGCAACTTCGATCACTGGAGCCTGCACTGGAACCTGGAGGCCAACCAGGAGGTGGAGGACCGCCGTTTCGCCGGTGAGGTGGCTGCGCTGTTCGAGCGCCACTATGCCGCCAGCCGCGAGATCGAGCCCGCGGCCTGGGCGCGGCGGTCGCTGTGGCAGCGGGCGCGGGAGTGGCTCTTCGGCACCCTGGACGGGGTGCTCACCCGGTTACGCTAGCGCCAAGCCGCCAGGAAATTCTCGGTATATCAGCGATTCGGCGCCACGCCGGTCATCGGCGTTCGGCGCTTACCGCTTGCCCTTGCCGTGACCGGCGGGCTTCTTGCGGCGCGGGGTGGGCTTGGGGCTCTCCGGCGGCACCCGATAGTGCAGGTAGAGGTCGAGCACCAGCTCGGGGAGCTGGCGCACCAGCGCCTCGAGACGCGCGGCGTCGGCGACGAACTCCGCCATGTCCGGCTCCTCGTCGAAGAGCCCGGAGAGCGCCATGAAGGGCAGCAGCAGGGTGGCGGCGGCCTCCTCGTCCTCCTCGAACCACGCTGGCTCATCGAGGAAGACCCCCTCCATGAAGCCGGCGCACCAGTCGCCGATGGGGGTCTCCTCGGCGGGGAGACCGTCGAGGGTGAGCTCGAAGGGGAGCTCCGGCAGGCCGCCCTGCTCCAGGGTCGCGATGGCATTGTGGCGCAGCCTCTCCAGCAGGCCGAGGATCGCCTCGCGCTCGGCGTCATCGGCGAAGGCGGGCTCCCCCTGGAAGAGCTCGGCCACCCAGGCCGCCGGCAGCGTCTCCCGGGGACTCACCGCCAGCGCCACCAGGAAGCCGTGGGTGCCGATCAGGTCCAGGGCGTCCTCGGGCACGCGCGCCGAGGCGAGGAAGTCGTCGAGGCGGTCGAGCTCGTCGTCATCAAGCAGGGGGACGGGCGGCGGGGTGTCAGACATCGGAGCGCTCACTCTCGCTGGCGGGATGGAGGCGTCGACGGCGGGGCTTGTCGCCGGGCGACGCTGGCGCCATTCTAGCACCCCATGACCCGACCCGCGCTGCCGCCCCCCGACCCCGACCGCCTCGCCACCCTCGACCGGGAGGCCCTGGCGCAGGCCCTGCATGCGCGGGTCGAGGCGGCCTACGCGCTGTGTCGCGAGGTGCACCCCCACCTGCCGCGTCCCCGGGTATGGCTCGACCTGCGCGGGCAGAGCGCCGGCCAGGCCCACTTCGGCCGCGGCGGGCTGCGCTTCAACCCGGTGCTCTACGCCGAGAACCGCGAGGCCTTCCTGGTCGAGGTGGTGCCCCACGAGATGGCCCACTGGCTGGTCCACCACCTGGCGGATGGCCGGCGGGCCCGGCCTCATGGCCGCGAGTGGCAGACGGTGATGCGCCGCCTCTTCGGCCTTCCGCCTTCCACCACCCACCGTTTCGATACCGGACGGGCGAGCCCGGCTCCCCACCGCTACGCCTGCGGCTGTCGGGAGCACGCCTTCACCCCGCGGCGCCACGCCCTGGCCCGCCAGGGGCGTCGCTACCGCTGTCGGCGCTGTGCCGAGACCTTGGTCTACCGTGGCGATTCGGTGCTCGAAAATACGACTTAAGCTTTTGTTATAAAAAGGAATTTTGATCATACCAATGTCTAAGGGGAAGTGGCGCCGCGAGGCGCTATGCTGGCTTCACATTTCCCATGGCACCGACGGCGTCAACAACCCTAATCAAGTCGCCGGTTTCCATCCATCTGACGGGGCCACCCCAAGGACAGAGGCAACTCCATGAGCGAACAGCAGAACGTCTATCCGGTGAGCGATGCCATCGCCGCCAAGGCCTGGGCCGACAAGGACACCTACCAGGCCATGTACCAGCAGTCCGTGGACGACCCAGAGGCCTTCTGGAGCGAGCAGGCCAAGCGCGTCGACTGGTTCAAGTTCCCGAGCAAGATCAAGCACACCAGCTTCGACCCGCACAACGTCGACATCCGCTGGTACGAGGATGGCACGCTCAACGCCAGCGTGAACTGCCTCGACCGCCACCTGGAGACGCGTGGCGACCAGACCGCCATCATCTGGGAGGGCGACGACCCCAACGACGCCGCCCACATCAGCTATCGCGACCTGCATGAGCGCACCTGCCAGCTGGCCAATGCGCTCAAGGCCCAGGGCGTCAAGAAGGGTGACGTGGTCACCCTCTACATGCCGATGGTCCCTGAGGCCGCGGTGGCCATGCTGGCCTGTGCGCGCATCGGCGCCGTCCACTCGGTGGTGTTCGGCGGCTTCTCCCCGGACGCCCTGGCCCAGCGCATCATCGGTGCCAAGTCCAAGCTGGTGATCACCGCCGACGAGTCCGTGCGCGGCGGCAAGCAGGTGCCCCTCAAGGACAACGTCGACGCCGCCCTGACCCGCGACGGCACCGAGGTGTGCGAGAAGGTGCTGGTGGTCAAGCGCACCGGTGGTGAGATCGAGTGGAAGGAGGGGCGTGACCTCTGGTACCACGAGCAGGTCGACGGCCAGCCCACCGACTGCCCCGCCGAGGAGATGAAGGCCGAGGATCCGCTCTTCATCCTCTACACCTCCGGCTCCACCGGCGCGCCCAAGGGCCTCAAGCACACCACCGGCGGCTACCTGGTCTACGCCAGCCTGACCCACCAGTATGTCTTCGACTACCAGGAGGGCGAGGTCTACTGGTGCACCGCCGACGTGGGCTGGGTCACCGGGCACAGCTACATCGTCTATGGCCCGCTGGCTAACGGCGCCACCACCCTGATGTTCGAGGGCGTGCCCAGCTACCCGAGCCATGGCCGCATGGGCGAGATCGTCGACAAGCACAAGGTCAACATCCTCTACACCGCCCCCACGGCGATCCGCGCCCTGATGGCCCATGGCGACAACGTCATGGACTCCAGCCAGCGCGACTCGCTGCGCATCCTCGGCTCGGTGGGCGAGCCCATCAACCCCGAGGCCTGGGAGTGGTTCTACCGGGTGATCGGCAACTCGAAGTGCCCGATCGTCGACACCTGGTGGCAGACCGAGACCGGCGGCATCATGATCGCGCCGCTGCCGGGCGCCACGCCGCTCAAGCCGGGCTCCGCCACCCTGCCGTTCTTCGGCGTGCAGCCGGCACTGCTCGACAGCGAGGGCAACACCCTCGAGGGCGCCGTGGACGGCAACCTGGTGCTCACCGACTCCTGGCCCGGCCAGGCACGCTCCATCTGGGGCGACCACGAGCGCTTCACCCAGACCTACTTCTCCACCTACAAGGGCGCCTACTTCACCGGCGACGGTTGCCGCCGCGACGAGGACGGCTACTACTGGATCACCGGCCGCGTCGATGACGTGATCAACGTCTCCGGCCACCGCATGGGCACCGCCGAGATCGAGTCGGCGCTGGTGGCCCATGAGGCAGTGGCCGAGGCCGCCGTGGTGGGCTTCCCCCACGACATCAAGGGCCAGGGCATCTACATCTACGTCACCCTGAACGACGATGCGGAGCCCACCGACGAGCTGCGCAAGGAACTCACCCAGTGGGTGCGCAAGGAGATCGGCCCGATCGCCTCGCCGGACGTCATCCAGTGGGCGCCGGGCCTGCCCAAGACCCGCTCCGGCAAGATCATGCGCCGCATCCTGCGCAAGATCGCCGCCAACGAGTGCGACGGCCTGGGCGACACCAGCACCCTGGCGGATCCCAGCGTGGTGGACGAGCTGATCGAGCATCGCGCCAACCGCTGAGGCATGGTGACGAGCCTGGCTCGTCGCCATCCGATCCCAACGAGCCGGCCCCCATGGGCCGGCTTCTTTTCGGCCATCGGGAGTGTTGTCGACAATGTGGCCGTGGCGCTTGGGAATCGCCTCGGCCATGGGGTAACATGCGATTCACGACAGAAGAGCCCGCGTGGCGGTCCGCGACCCGCTGCCAGAGGAACCGGAGGAGAATCCATGGCCTTTGCCCAGAAATTCATCGTCGCCGATGACCATCCGCTGTTCCGCGCAGCCCTCACCCAGGCGCTGCGTCAGCTGGCGCCCCAGGCTGAGATCGTGGAGTCCGACACCATGGAGGCCACCGCCGAGGTGGTCACCCGCCACCCCGACGCCGACCTGATCCTGCTCGACCTGCACATGCCGGGGGCCCATGGCTTCTCGGGCCTCATCCAGCTGCGCGGCCAGACCCCGGATATTCCGGTGGCGGTGGTCTCGGGCAGCGACGAGCCCCATGTGGTGCGCCGTGCCATCGACTACGGTGCCTCCGGCTTCATCCCCAAGTCCTCCTCGCTGCAGCTGATCGCCGAGGC
>NZ_AXCA01000171.1:0-11909 GCF_000475415.1 Halomonas sp. PBN3
CCTGGTGCAATATTCGGGCTATAGTGGACCCTGAAAACAAGACACTGGTTTAAGATATGCCGAGGCCGATTTCGAAGGGACCAGAGATGTCGAAGCAGAAACGTAACACCCACTCGCCGGAGCTGAAGGCCAAGATAGCCTTGGAGGCGGTCCGTGGCTTGAAGACGGCCAACGAAATCGCGCAGGAATTCGGGGTCCACCCTGTCCAGGTCGGCCAGTGGAAGAAGGCGCTGCTGGCTGACTCGGCCACCTTGTTCGACAAGAAGCGGGGTCCCAAGCCCAAGCCTGAATATCAGACCGACGAGAAGCTCTACGGGGAGATCGGCCGCCTAAAGATGGAGCTCGACTGGCTGAAAAAAAAGTCCGGGATCAACCTTCCATGATCCGTCGCAGCTGGATCGATGCGACCGACCAGGTGCCCCTGGCTCGACAGTGCGCGTTGGCAGACGTCGCCAGATCAACGGTTTATGCTCAGCGACAGCCGAAGGTGCCAGCGGATCTGGATATCGAGCTATGCCACGCGCTCGATGAGATCTACACGCGCTGGCCGTTCTATGGCAGCCGTCGGATGGTGGTGGAGCTGGGGCGACGTGGCTTTCGGGTCAACCGCAAGCGTGTTCAGCGTCTGATGCGCCACATGGGGCTGGCAGGCATGGCGCCAGGCCCCATGACCAGCCAACCGCACCCAGACCACAAGGTCTATCCGTACCTGCTACGCGGCGTATCGGTCACACGCCCGAATCAGGTGTGGAGCACCGATGTCACATACATTCGGTTGGCACATGGCTTCGTGTATCTGGTGGCGATCATCGACTGGTACAGCCGCAAGGTGTTGAGCTGGCGGCTGAGCAATACCATGGACGCCGGCTTCTGCGTCGATGCTCTGGAAAGCGCTCTGCGGCTGCATGGCACGCCGGAGATCTTCAACAGCGACCAGGGCTCTCAGTTCACGAGCCAGGCCTTCACGAGAGTGCTCAAGGACGCGGGCGTCACCATCAGCATGGACGGCCGTGGCCGGGCGTTCGACAACATCTTCGTCGAGCGGCTATGGCGGACGGTCAAGTACGAAGACGTGTACCTGAAGGGCTATGCGAACCTCGGCGAGCTGACCCTCGGTCTATCCGACTACTTCGCGTTCTACAACGTCCAGCGCCCTCACCAGTCGCTGGAGAACCAGACCCCGGACGACGTTTATCAGTCGGGCCTCGGGGGCGGCGCTTCCATTCCTGACCACTTCGGTCGTCAGAAGGATGCCGCACAGAACCAAAACACAGGGCAGCGCTGTGCAGCTGCAACCCAGGCTGAGACGATAACTTAAACCCGTTCGTTTTCTGTCTTGACGATGGGGTCCACTTTACCCCGCCCTGGGCGCCTCGCCATCTTCAATCGCCCTTACCTCGAGCGCGGTATCGCGCCCCAGGATCTCCGGCAGCATGCTGCGATGGGTGGGCGACACATGCTGCAACACCACGTAGGCGAAGGGCAGTGCCGGGTCGAGACCATGCAGCAGTTGCGACAGCGCCTCGAGCCCGCCTGCCGAGGCACCGATACCCACCACCGGGACTGCGTTCGGTACCCATGCCTCGTGCTGACTCATGCGGAACATCCCTTGTTCAGGTGACCTCACCCATCCTAAGGGGCGGGGGGCTGGCGGGAAAGGGAAAGCCATGACAAGTGGTTAACGGCAACGGCGAGCGGGAGATGCGGCGGGCCCCGGGCCCCAGCGTTGGCATGCAGGCCTCGGAATCATGTCGTTACATCAGCGCATTTTGGTAAGCTTACGGTCATCCGATACCAGGCCGACCGAGAGCGCCATGCCTCCTACCGCTACCCCCGAAACCGAGCCGCTGCGCGTCGGCGCCATCATGCAGACCGGCCTTCTCACCTGCACGCCCGAGACGCCGGTGGTGGAGGCCGCCGCGCGCATGGCCGAGCGCCGCTTCAGCGCCATCCTGGTGCTGGAGGAGCAGCGCGCCGTGGGCATCTGGACCGAGCGCGACAGCCTGCGCCTGGCGCTGGAGCACCCCGAGGAGGTCGAGCTGCCCATCCACCGGGTGATGACGCCGGTGCCGCTGCAGGTCGAGGAGGCATGCCTGGTGGCGGAGGTGAGCGAGGCCTTCAAGGCACGCGGCATTCGCCATGCCGTGATCGTGGATGGCGAGGGAAAGGTACGCGGCATCGTCTCGCAGACCGACCTCGCCCTGAAGCAGGGCATCGAACCCTACCTGCGCCTGCGCGAGGTGCGCCGGGTGATGCGCTCGCCGGTGGCCATCCTCGACGGCCGGCGTACCCTGCAGGAGACCGCCGGCCATATGCTGGCGCAGCGCCTGGACGCGGTGATCATCGACTGTGGCCAGGGCGAACTCGGCATCCTCACCGAGCGCGATGTGCTGCGCTATGTGGCCCGCTATCGGCGTGACGTGCCGGTATGCGAGCTGGCCAGCCGACCGCTGCGCACCCTGCCGGTAGCGGCGCGGCTGATCGACGCCCGCAACCAGTTCATCGACCAGCGTCTACGCCACCTGGCGGTGGTCGACGACGCCGGCCAGGTGGTGGGCCTACTGGGCTTTCGCGACATCCTCGACGGCGTGGAGGGCGACTACGCCGTGCGCCTGCGCGAGGTGCTCCAGGAGCGCGACCACGCCCTGGAGCGCTCGCGGCTGACCCTGCAGCTGGCCGAGCGGGTCATCGACGCCTCGCTTGAGGGCATCATGATCACCGACGCCCGGGGTCGCATCGAGTTTATCAACCCCGCCTTCACCCACCTGACGGGCTACACCCTGGAAGAGGTCAGCGGGCGCACCCCGGCGGTGCTCTCCTCCGGGCGCCACGACGCCGCCTTCTACGCCGAGATGTGGCAGACCCTGCAAGAACGCGGCTATTGGCGCGGCGAGATCTGGAACCGCCGCAAGTCCGGCCAGCTCTATCTGGAGCTGTTGACCATCACCGCCATCCGCGACGAGCGCGGCCAGGCCACCCACTACGCCGCGCTGTTCAGCGACATCACTCATATCCGCGAGAACGAGGAGCAGGTGCGCCGGCTGGCCTACTACGACCCGCTCACCCAACTACCCAATCGCCGCCTGCTGGAGGATCGCCTATCGCTGGCCATTCGCCACTCCCACCGTCAGCGCCAGCGCCTGGCGGTGGTGTTCGTCGACCTCGACCACTTCAAGCAGGTCAACGACTCCCTGGGTCACGCCGCCGGCGACGCCCTGCTGGTGGAGGTCGCCAAGCGCCTGCAAGGGGCGCTGCGCGAGGACGATACCCTGGCGCGACTGGGCGGCGACGAGTTTATCGTGTTGCTGCCGGAGGTCGGTAAGATCGAGGCGGCTCAGCAGGTGGTCCAGCGGCTGATCGACAGCATCAGCACCAGCTTCCGGATGGGCGAGCACGACTTCCGCATCGGCTGCAGCCTCGGCATCAGCCTCTACCCGGATGACGCTGACAGCGTGGAGCTGCTGATCCAGTACGCCGACGCCGCCATGTATCGCGCCAAGCAGGAGGGGCGCAACACCTACCGCTTCTTCCACCAGCACCAGCTGCGCTGGTGCGAGCCGGCCCAGCTCACCCTGGAGAGCGCGCTGCGCGACGCCGCGGAGAGCGGTGAAGGCCTGGCGGTACACTATCAACCGCTGATCAACCGGAACAGCGGCGAGCTGGAGGCCGCCGAGGCGCTGCTGCGCTGGCACCACCCGACCCTCGGCGACATCGCGCCGGGGCAGTTCATCCCCGTGGCCGAGCGCTCGGGGTTAATGATCGCGCTGGGCGACTGGGTCATGGAAGAGGTTGGCCGCCAAATGGCCAGCTGGCGCGACGCCGGGTACGGGGATTTTCGCGTGGCCATCAACCTCAGCGGGCGCCAGTTCTGGGACGAGGCGTTGCTCGACAAGGTGCGCGACTGCTACCGGCGCCACCGCCTCGTGACCGCCCAGCTCGGCCTCGAGATCACCGAGAGCGTGCTGCTCGACCATCAACAGCAGGCCATCGCCATCGTGCAGGCACTGCGCGAGATGGGCTGCTGTGTGGCGCTGGACGACTTCGGCACCGGCTACTCGTCGCTGGGCTACCTACATGAGCTGCCGGTCACCACCATCAAGATCGACAAGCGTTTCATCCAAGGCCTTGGCAACCGCCGCAGCAACGCCATCGTCGCCGCGGTCACCGGCCTCGCCCGGGAGCTCGACATGCGCGTAGTCGCCGAAGGCGTGGAAACAGACCAACAGCTCCAGGCGCTGGCCCGCTACCCCATCGACCTGGTGCAAGGCTTCCTCTACGACACGCCCCAGCCCGCCGACGCCTTCGCCAGCCGCTGGCTCCCCCGCTGAGGGTCAGACCCTTAAATTCGCTTAGGGGTCTGACCCCAAAATCCCTTTAAGGGTCTGACCCTGGCGGGGCAGCGTGTTACCGTACTGGCCACAACATCCAGACCCCGACATCGCTCATGACTCACGACGACATCGCCTCCGAGATGCCCCCCGAGCTGTGGGAGGGCTTCCTGCGTTTCTTCGATGCCTCCATCGCGCATATCCTGGCGCACCAGGATGCCGAGCGCTACTTCGCCGACCTGGGTGACATCGTCAGGCAGAGCGGGCTCGACACCTGGCTCGAGGGGAGCATGCCCTACTGGATGCTTGGCCGCTCGATCTGGAACCAGATGCCGCTGCCGTGCCGCCACTTCCAGTGCGCTCCGCTGCCCGCCCCACAGCGCAACGACAGCTGCCCTTGCGGTTCAGGCAAGAAGTTCAAGCGCTGCTGCCAGCCGCTGGTGAACTCGCCGATGATCGACTTGGATGACGTGCTGCCGATTCCACGGCTCGCCGTCGATCACTTCACCAAGGCGCAGCGTCAGGCCGCTGCCAAGACCGCGCCCGCCGAGGTACGGCTTGCCTTGGCCGTCAAGGAATTGGAGGACGACCACCCCGGCAAGGCGCGCAACCTGTTGCTGGCCATTCTCGACAAGGGCGGACTGTCCACGGAGCTACAGGCCGATACCGTGCAGCTACTGGGCAATGCCTACTCGGCACTTGGCCACCTCGACGCCGGGGAAAGGAAGCTGACGGCGCTGCTGCCGAATCTCAAACCCCAGGCGGCCAACCAGGCACTGTGCTGGCTGGTGATCCACTGTCTCGACCAAGGGCGCAACCAGGAGGCGCTGGAGCATGTGCATCGACTCGAACGACTGGCGCCCGAGCAGCTGTCGACCGGGGCCCTGAAGACACTTTGCCTACGCCAGCTGGGCGACGACGCCGAGGCACAGCGAACCGCCCAGGCGTGGCTACCGGTGGCCCATGAGCTGGGGGATGAAGAAGGCATCGCCATGCTCGAGGAACAGGCCAGCCTGGGGTCGCTGGATGACCTCGCTGATGGCGATATCGGTGACGATGAATGGAGCCTGTCACAGGCCCCCATGGGCGACGAGGCCTACGCCATCTTCGGCATCCCCGAGGAGCAACTGCAGCCGCTTGTCGGCCTGCTCGAGGAAGCCCTGGAGCAGCCGCTGCACCCCGCACACTTCGACCCCGGCCCGCCCTCGACGGAGGGCCGCCAGGAGCAGTGGGTGCTAGTGCTGCCCGAGGAGGTCGACAAGGCTCAGGCGGCGTTCTACCAGGCCGGCGAGATGCAAAGCGTGGCCGACGCCGAGCTGATCCGCCGGCATCCGGCCCTGCTGCAGAGCCCTGACTTCCTGGAGCGCCTCGGCGCCTTCACCGGCGCCTCGTCGAGCCAGCTCCAGGAAGCGTTCAACATGGCGCTCTTCGCCCAGCAGGAGCGCGTGATCGCCCACCTCCTCGCTGCCCTGCCGGCCGGTGGCCAGCTGCCCTGGGCATGGCTGGAACACCGCCCGCTGCTGCGGCTGATGAGGGAGATGGCGCTGGGTCAAGAGGACCCCGACGAAGAGATTGAGCTGCTTACCCGCGTGCTGACGCTGTGTCCCGATGACAACCTGGGCGTGCGCGGCCCACTGGTCAACGCCCTACTCCAGGCGGGGCACGACGAACCCGCTCTGGCGATCTGTGAACGCTACCCCGACGACTTCCTGCCGGAGACACGCTACGGACGCGTGCTGGCACTCATCCGCCTGAATCGACTCCACGAGGCCAAAGAGGCCCTGGCCACTGCCTACCAGGCGTTGCCCAAAGTGCTCAACTACCTGGTGGCAAGCAAGCGCAAGGCGCCCAGGCTTGATCCCCACGGCATCACCATCGGCGGCACCGACCAGGCGTGGTACTACCGCGAAGAGATGCGTGATACCTTCCTCACCACCCCCGGCGCACTGAGCTGGATGGAGCACATCAAGAAAGCGAAGTGACCTTGAGGGTCAGACCCTTAAGTTCGCTTAAGGGTCTGACCCTCACGGGAGGGCTACACTGAAGCCGATATCCGCTTCGGAATGGGTGAGTCGGCCATGCCCCGTCCCAATCGCGTCATCCTGCCCCAAACGCCGGTGCACCTGGTGCAGCGCGGCAACAACCGCGGAACCTGCTTTCACTATCGCAGCGAGGCAGAACGCTTCCTGGAATTTCTCGACGAGGCCCGCCAGGTGTATGACGTGGGCGTGCACGCCTATGTGTTGATGACCAATCATGTGCATATGCTGGCCAGCCCCCTGGGTGACCCGCTCGGCATCGTCCAGATGATGAAGGTGGTGTGCCAACGCTACGCCCAGTACTTCAACAAGCGCCATGAGCGCACCGGCGGGCTGTTCGAGGGACGCTATCGCTCCTGCCTGGTGGGCGAGGAGGACTACCTCTTCGCCTGCTACCGCTACATCGAACTCAACCCGGTGCGCGCCGGCATGGTGGCCCACCCCGGTGACTACCGCTGGTCCAGCTACCCGGCCAACGCTCTGGGCGCCGATGACCCGCTGATCACGCCCCACGCGCTGTACCGGGACCTCGCCAACGACCCGGACCGGCGCTGTCAGCGCTACCGGCAGCTGTTCGACACCCCGCTACCCGACGCCACCATCGACGAGATCCGCCAACAGACCCGGCGGGGTCAGGCCCTTAAATCTCCTTAAGGGTCTGACCCCCTGGGCTAAGCGGATTGAAGGGTCTGACCCCGTTGGGGTTGTTCCCACACCAGGTCGACGAGGGGGCTTTGGGGATGGTAGCCGAGGGGGGCGTGGATCAGCAGGTCGCGGATGCGGGCGGCGTCGAAGGCCTGGCAGGCGTGGAAGAGGGCATCGAGCAGGGCCTGCATCTCGTCCCAGCTGAGGGCGACTTCGCTGGCGGTCATGATACGCGAGTGGCGGGTGGGGGAGACGGCTTCGCCGATCAGGAGCTCCTCATAGAGCTTCTCGCCGGGGCGCAGGCCGGTGAAGCGGATCTCGATATCGCCCTGCTCGGCGGCGGGCAGCGGAGCTTCGGCGCCGTCCAGCGTCGGGAAACAGGGCTCCAGGCCCGAGAGGCGCACCAACCGCCCGGCCAGCTCGGCGATCTTCACCGGCTCGCCCATGTCGAGCACGAACACATCACCGCCCTGCCCCATGGCGCCGGCCTGGATCACCAGCTGGGCGGCCTCGGGGATGGTCATGAAGTAGCGGGTAATCTCGGGGTGGGTCACGGTGATGGGCCCGCCGGCGGCGATCTGGCGACGGAACAGCGGCACCACCGAGCCGCTGGAGCCCAGCACGTTGCCGAAGCGCACCATGCAGAAGCGCGTGCGCGACTGGTGGGTAGCCAGGGCCTGGCACACCAGCTCGGCGAGGCGCTTGCTGGCCCCCATCACGTTGGTGGGACGCACCGCCTTGTCGGTGGAGACCAGCACGAAGCGCTCGACCCCCGCCTCGATGGCGGCCAGGGCCAGCTCACGGGTGCCCATCACGTTGTTGCGCAGCCCCTCCACCACGTTGTGCTCCACCATCGGCACATGCTTGTAGGCCGCGGCGTGGTAAACCGTCTGCACCGCGAAGGCCGCGAGGATTTTCTGCACCCGGTCGCGGTGCTGCACCGAGCCCAGCAGCGCATGCACCGGGACCTCCAGGCCTTCGTCGCGGGCGATCTGCGCCAGGTCCTGCTCGATGCGATAGAGGCTGAACTCGGAGAGCTCGAACAGCAGCAACCGGGCCGGGGACTGACGCAGGATCTGCCGGCATAGCTCGCTGCCGATGGACCCCCCGGCGCCGGTCACCATCACCACCTTGCCGGTGATGTTGGCGCCCATCAGCTCCGGCTCCGGCGGCACCGGGTCGCGACCCAACAGGTCCTCCACCGCCACATCGCGCAGCTCGCTGATCTGGGCGCGCCCCGCCACCACGTCGGCCATGCCGGGAATACTCTGCACCGGCACCTCCAGCGGTTCCAGGCGCTCGAGGATCTCGCGGCGCCGGGCACGCGTGGCGCTGGGGATCGCCAGCAGGATCTTCTCGATACCGTAATCCTCGATCAACCGCTCGATCTGCTCCGCCGGGTAGACCTTCACCCCCTGCACCAGGGTGCCCGCCAGCCAGGGGGCCTCATCGATGAAGCCTACCGGCTCGTACTCCTGGCCGTGGCGCAGCGACTGCACCAGCTGGCGCCCCGCCGCCCCGGCGCCGTAGACCAACACCCGGGTCTTGTAGCGCAGCTGGTTGCGCAGGTAGAGGCTGCGCAGCGCCATGCGCACCCCGCCGATGGTCAGGGTGGCCAGCATGGCGTAGATGAACGGCACCGAGCGCGGCACCGGCAGCTGGTAGATGGCGTTGACCACCATCAGCGCGAAGGTGGAGGCCGCCACCCCGGCCAGCACCGCCTTCACCGCCTTCAGGCTCATGTAGCGGATCACCGCGCGGTAGAAACCCAGGCGCATGAAGATCAAAAGGCTCACCGGGATCACCACCGGCAGCACCCACCACACCGCCGGCTGACTGGCGAAGGCCCAGCTGTCCAGGCGCAACAGCATCGCCAGCAGGAAGCTCAGCGCGATCAGCACGCTATCCACCACCAGCTGAATCAGCCGTTTATGGGCGCGTGGCAGGCGAAAAAGCGGCTGGAGAAGGCGAATCATTAACGCAGAACTCCTGCGTGAAAGAGAGCGGAGACGAGAAATCGTGACAGAGCGCGCATTCTATCAGCGCGCGGAGGCGGGATTAAGGCAGCTGAGAGGCCGCTGTGTAAGACACGGGTGACGTGGCGTGTAGGAAATAGCTTACAACGCTAGGGGTCAGACCCTTAAATGGACTTAGGCGGCCCTTGGCCTAAGTCCATTTAAGGGTCTGACCCCGGCGGGCTACCGGCGGGCTAGTCGCTGCCGAACAGATCCCGGGTATAGACTTTGTCAGCGACGTCGTCGAGCTCTTCCGCCATGCGGTTGGAGAGGATCACATCGGCCTCGGCCTTGAAGGCCTCGAGGTCGCGGATCACCCGAGAGCCGAAGAAGGTGGCCTCCTCCAGCACCGGCTCATAGACGATCACCTCGATGCCCTTGGCCTTGATGCGCTTCATCACGCCCTGCATGGCGCTGGCACGGAAGTTGTCGGAGCCAGCCTTCATGATCAGCCGATAGACCCCCACCACGCCTGGCTTGCGCGCCAGCACCTGCTCGGCGATGAAGTCCTTGCGGGTGCGGTTGGCATCCACCACCGCCTGGATCAGGTTGCTTGGCACGTCCTGGTAGTTGGCCAGCAGCTGCTTGGTATCCTTGGGAAGGCAGTAGCCGCCGTAGCCGAAGCTGGGGTTGTGATAGTGGCTGCCGATGCGCGGGTCCAGCCCCACCCCCTCGATGATCTGGCGGGTATCCAGGCCGTGTGTCTCGGCGTAGGTATCCAGCTCATTGAAGTAGGCCACGCGCATGGCCAGGTAGGTGTTGGCGAACAGCTTGATCGCCTCCGCCTCGGTGCTGTTGGTGAAGAGCACCGGGATATCGTGCTTCACGGCTCCCTGGACAAGCAGCCCCGCGAACGCCTCGGCACGCGCGGAGCGCTCCCCGACGATGATCCGCGACGGATGCAGGTTGTCATACAGCGCCCTGCCCTCGCGCAGGAACTCCGGCGAGAAGAGTAGGTTCTGGGTGCCGAAGCGCTGGCACGCCTCGGCGGTATAGCCCACCGGCACCGTGGACTTGATCACCATCACCGCCTCGGGGTTGATCGCCATCACCTCCTGGATCACCGCCTCGACGCTTGAGGTATCGAAGTGGTTGGTGACCGGGTCGTAGTCGGTAGGCGTGGCGATCACCACGAAGTCGGCATCGCGATAGGCGGCCTGCTTGTCGAGGGTCGCCGTGAAGTTGAGCTCGCGATGGGCCAGGAAGTCGCTGATCTCGGCGTCCTCGATGGGCGAGCGCCCCGCGTTCAGCGCCTCGACCTTCTCCGCGACGATATCCAGCGCCACCACGTCGTTGTGCTGGGCCAGCAACATGGCGTTGGAGAGGCCCACGTAGCCGGTACCGGCAATGGCAATCTTCATTCTCGCTCCTTGCTAATCGTGCTTAGGGGCCGGACCCTTAAATAGGCTTAGGCGGCGTATTGCCTAAGTTTGCTGAAGGGTCTGACCCCCTAGAGTGCGGCACCTGATAGCGCGTGCTGCGGCCACCTCCTGGAAGCTTCACCAAGCACCCCTTCTCGACCAGCCCAGCGAGATGGCGGGTGGCGGTTGCCTTACTGACCTTGGCGACTTTCTGGTACTGCGACGCACTGATGCCGTGTTCGAAGCCTCTCTCGCCGCCATCCAGCAGGCGGTTCAGCACCTTCACCTGCTCAGGCAACAGGCCGGCCGCCCTGAAATGCTGCCAGAAGCGGGCCTTGGCCAGTGTCCGCTCAACCTTGCCCAGGACATCCAGCAAGGTCGCATCCAGAGTCTCCAGGAACCAGACAAGCCAGGCCGTCAGGTCTGGCGTGCCACGCTGGCTCGCTTCCAGGCGGCAATAGTAGTCGGCGCGGCGCTTCAGGATGGCCGCCGACATGGCATACAGGCGGATACTCTGCTGATCCGCCTGCGCCAAGGCGCGATCGGCGATGGCCCGGGCAATCCGGCCGTTGCCATCTTCAAACGGATGCAGCGTCACAAACCAGAAGTGTGCCAGGCCCGCCCGAACCAGGGGATCCAACTCGGGGTCATGACGGCTGGACTCAAACCACGCGAGGAACTGATCAACCTCATGTTCCAACCCCTCACGCGGCGGCGCTTCGAAATGCACCTTGGGTCGATGGAGGCGACCCGAGACCACCTGCATGGGTTCCACCCCGCGCCACTGCCCGGGCCTTAGCGTCGTCAAGCCGGCGTCAGCATCAGGGAACAACCACCGATGCCACTGAAACAGCCTCTTGGTGTCCAGCGGCGTGTCAGGCTTGAAGGTGGCATCCAGCATTAGCTCCGCCAGGCCTTCGGAGCGTGGTGACGTCACCCCCTCTGCTTCCTCCACGCCAAGGCGCCGGGCCAGGGATGAGCGAACTGACGCCACATTGAGCCGCTCCCCCTCGATGGCCGAGGAGGTGACGATATTCTGCAATAGCGTATCCAGGGCGGCTCTTGCCTCAGCGTCCTGGTCATCCGCGGATGTCAGGGCCCCTGACCGCCCCAGCAAGATGCCAAGATCCTTCCAGCATGCCTGGACCCGCGGCTGAACCTCGGCCGCGTGCCAGGTAAAGTTCGGCCAGTCAGTATGCTGCCAGATCCATGTCGAGGCGTGATCGGTCATGCCAGACCTCCAATAAGGCGGAGGAGCCGAATGACAACGGCATTCGACTCACTCTATGAGCCGAATAGTGATCGGTTTCGGCTCAGCTGGCAAGCCTAGGAGTCAACAATCTGTCGAGAGAGCTTGTAGCACCCGGCAGGTCTTGTCGATCTCGGCCTCCGTCAGGGTGGGGTGTCAGCGTAAGAGGCGGATCAACTGTCCTGACGAACGCGATCACCAGCGCCCTTGCCGGCAACGGTCTGGAAGATATATCTGAAATACGCACCAACATTGACGTCCTCCCCTCCCTC
>NZ_AXCA01000172.1:0-4077 GCF_000475415.1 Halomonas sp. PBN3
TTGCCGCTTGCCGCTTGCCGCCTTATCCCACGTTAATGGCATCGATGCGGTTGGGGTCGGGGGCCTGGCCCGGCACCTCGGCGGGGGCGGCCAGCCCCAGGTTGTTCTTCTCGAACACCCGGTCGGCACGGTAGCTCGAGCGCACCAGCGGCCCGGCCGCCACCTCCATGAAGCCCTTCTCCAGGCCCAGGCGGCGATAGCGGTCGAACTCCTCGGGGCTCACCCAGCGCTCCACCGGCAGGTGGTTGCGGGTGGGGCGCAGGTACTGGCCCAGGGTGACGATATCGACGCCGATGGCTCGCAGGTCGTCGAAGGTGGCCAGGATCTCCTCGTCGCTCTCGCCGAGGCCCAGCATCAGGCTGGTCTTGGTCAGCACCCTGGGGTTATGGGCCTTGGCATGGGCCAGCACGTCGAGGGTCTTGCGGTAGCCGGCGCGGGGGTCGCGCACCCGGCGGGTGAGGCGCTCCACGGTCTCGACGTTCTGCGCGAATACCTCGAGGCCCGAGTCGACCACCCGCTCGATGGCGGCGTGCACGCCGTCGAAGTCCGGTGTCAGCGCCTCGACCACGACCTCCGGGGTGTTGGCCTTGATGGCGCGGATGCAGTCGGCGTAGTGGGCGGCGCCGCCGTCGTCGAGGTCGTCGCGGTCCACCGAGGTCAGCACCACGTAGCGCAGCCCCATCAGCTCCACCGACTTGGCGGTATTGGCAGGCTCCTCGGCATCCAGCCAGCCGCCGGGGTTGCCGGTGTCCACGGCACAGAAGCGACAGGCGCGGGTGCAGACCGAGCCCATCAGCATGATGGTGGCGGTGCCGTTGCTCCAGCACTCGCCCATGTTGGGGCAGTGTGACTCGGCGCAGACGGTGCTCAGGCGATGCTCGCTGACGTTGCGCTTGACCGCCTCGAAGCGCTCACCGCCGGGGATCTGGGCGCGCAGCCACTTGGGCTTGCGGCCGGAGACACCGCCGCCCTCGTCCTGCTGGGGGCGCTGCTTGATGCCGTCCTTGATGGCGGCGAAGCCGTGTTCGGTGCGAAACTTCTTGCCGCTGGCGATGGTGGTTTTCGGGGTACTGTCGCTCATTGGGTGTGAGCCCCTCCGCTCGGCGTCGGCGGGCACCGGTAACGGCCCGGGCCGCGGCGCCTTGGCGCTGTGGATGTCGGAAATGCCCCACAATTTACCACAGGCGTGGCGACGAGGCATCGCCCGGGGCGAGTGTGCGGCGCCAGTCAAGGGGGGCCGGGTCAGCGTTCGCGGGGCTCGTCGTCGTCGCCGAATTGCGCTATATTGCATTGCAGCAAATGCCGGCGAGACGACCGGCGTCCCTTTCCCTGACCGCCAATGCAGGAGGTCACCATGATGACCCTTCCGATGCCGACCCCGTCGGCCGACGCGCTCGCCCTGTTCGACCCCTTCGGCTTCGGGCGCGCCGCGGGCCGCTACTGGCTCGACGCCATGGAGCGCTCTGTGCTCTACCTGGACGTGATGCGCCGCCGCGGCAACCAGTACCTGGAGCATATCGAGCAGACCAAGCCCAGCGTGCTCGGCTTCGACGCCGAGGTGCTGATGGACGGTCGTGACCTGCCGCGGCCGGTCAACTACGAGCTGCTGCGCATCCTGCCCCCCGCGGGCATGGAGACCGACCTGCAGATGCGCCCCTTCGTGGTGGTCGATCCGCGGGCCGGTCACGGCCCCGGCATCGGCGGCTTCAAGCCCGACAGCGAGATCGGCGTCGCCCTGCGCGCCGGCCACCCCTGCTACTTCATCGGTTTCTTGCCCTACCCGGTGCCCGGCCAGCAGGTCGAGGACGTGGTGGAGGCCGAGGTCGCCTTCCTGCGCCACGTCAACGAGCGCCACGCCGAGCTCTCCGAGAAGCCCATGGTGGTGGGCAACTGCCAGGCCGGCTGGCAGGTGATGATGGCCGCCTCGCTGGAGCCCGACCTGTTCGGCCCGATCCTGATCGCCGGGGCGCCGCTCTCCTACTGGGCCGGGGTGCGCGGCGAGGCGCCGATGCGCTATACCGGCGGCCTGACCGGCGGCAGCTGGATGACCTCGCTGTTGAGCGATCTGGGCGACGGTACCTTCGACGGCGCCTGGCTGGTGCAGAACTTCGAGAACCTCAACCCGGCCAACACCTACTGGACCAAGCAGTACCGGCTCTACTCCCAGGTCGATACCGAGGCGGAGCGCTACCTGGAGTTCGAGCGCTGGTGGGGCGGCCATGTGGTACTCGGCGGCGACGAGATCCAGTACATCGTCGACAACCTCTTCGTGGGCAACCGCCTCTCCACCGCTCAGATGGTGACTTCCGACGGACGGCGCATCGACCTGCGCAACGTGCGCTCGCCGGTGGTGGTGTTCTGCTCCTGGGGGGACGACATCACTCCGCCGCCTCAGGCGCTGGGCTGGGTGCGCGACCTCTACGAGGGCAGCGACGACATCGTCGCCAACGAGCAGACCATCGTCTACTGCGTGCATGACTCCACCGGTCACCTGGGGATCTTCGTCTCGGGCAGCGTCTCCCGCAAGGAGCATACCGAGTTCACCGCCAACATGGACTACATCGACCTCCTGCCGCCGGGCCTCTACGAGACCACGGTGTCGCGGGCCGACGAGCATGATGGCGAGCCGGTGGAGCGCGACTACCTGCTGGAGTTCACCCCGCGCAGCGTCGACGAGCTCGACGAGGTGGTGCAGCACAGCGTCGAGGACGATACCCGCTTCGCCACCGTGGCGCGCCTCTCCGAGATCAACCTGGGGCTCTACCGGCTCTTCGTGCAGCCCTGGGTGCGTGCCCTGGCGACCCCGGAGTCGGCCCACTGGATGCGCCGCATGCACCCCAACCGCCTGGGCTACAGGCTGCTTTCTGACCGCAACCCGCTGATGGCCTCCATCCCGGTGCTGGCTGAGCGGGTCCGTGCCGACCGTCACCCGCTGAACGAGGACAACCTCTTCCGGGTGCTGGAGTCCATCGCCTCGGACCAGATCACGCGCAGCCTCAACGCCTGGCGCGACCTGCGTGACGGCGCCATCGAGCGGATGTTCCTCGACGTCTACGGCCAGCCGCTGCTGCAGTCCCTGGTCGGCCTCGGGGGCGACGCCCATGTGCATCGCCGCCGCCCCGGCGCCGAGCCGGAGCATCGCCGCTTCATCGAGCGTCGCCAGGCCGAGCTGCACGCGCGCCTCGCCGAGGGCGGCAGCCACGAGGCGGTGGCCCGTGCCCTCATCTATGTGTTGGGCGGTGCTCCCTCCACCGACGAGCGCAACTTCAAGCGCCTGCGCGCCTCCCACGCCGAGCTCGAGCCCCAGCTGTCGCTGGCCGACTTCAAGTGCCTGATGCGCGAACAGTTCTTCATCCTGAAGCTGGACCGCGAGGCGGCTGTCGAGGCGCTGCCGGCGCTGCTCCAGGGGCAGAGCGCCGAGCAGATCGCCGGCCACCTCGAGCATATCGAGCATGTGCTGGCGGCCAGCGGCGAGCTCTCCGACAACTCCGCCGAGCGCCTGGCGCGGGTGCGGGCGCTCTTGGAGCGCGCCATCGACCGGGCCCCCCAGATCGAGGCGGAGTCCCGTGCCGAGGCGGAGGCGTGGATCGGCGAGCAGGCCCAGGCCCAGCGCCAGGCCTACAGCGAGCTGGAAGGGCTGATGGAGACCCGCAGCCAGGCCGAGCCTGCCGCCAGGGCCGAGAAGCGCGAGGAGACGCCGGCCGCGGCCGACACCCGCCAGGAAGAGCCGGCGGACGAGACGCCCGCCATCCCCGAGGCACCCTCCCCGGCCGAGTCCGGTGAGCCCGAGGCGCGCCAGGAAGACGCGGCCGCGCCTTCCGCCGAGGCCGGCGCCAAGCCCGCCCCCGCGGGCAAGCGCCAGCCGGCGAACCGGCGCACCACCACCCGGCGCCGTGGCACCACCACGCGTCGCAAGCCCGGCGGCGGTGGCAGCAAACGCTGACCCCACGCCCGACGCCTGTCGCGCCCCCGTCGCCACCCGCGACGGGGGCGCGCTTGTTCTGGGCGGCGCTTGCCGGCGCGGTACGCGCGGTCTACGGTCAGAGGGCCGGCACCCGCAGGGCTATCGCAGTTACC